>SLRI01000345.1 GCA_007131045.1 Rhodospirillales bacterium | reverse complement strand
TCGCCGAGAACCGCAAGCTCGACGAGGCCAAGCGTGAGATCGACAGCAAGCGCGGGGCGACCGGCACCAACGTGGCGGCCGCCCTCTTCTGGCTGCCCGGCCTCGCCTACACCTATTACGATGCCGGTCAGGCCGACCAGCTCATCCTCGAGCGCAAGGCCTGGCTGGCGCAGCTCTACGACGAGAAGGGTTGCGGCCGGCCGCTCTGATCAGTCGGCCGGGGCAACGGACGCCAGGACGCGGCCGGTGAGCAGCGAGACGTAGCCGGCCGCGGCAACCGAGCCGTCCTCGGCGGTAAAGACGACGAGCAGAACGGCGGGCGCGCAGGCCTTGCGCAGCGGCGCGAGACCGCGAGGCGGGACGGCGTCCGCCGTGCCGTCGACGACAACGGCGCGCGCTGCCTGCCAGTAGTCGGCGTAGAGCCGCAAGACGCTGGTCAGAATGCGCAACAGGGCCGGCTCGATCACCCGCATGCGCGAGGCGTCGAACGGATAGGACGGGGCGATGGTCACGATCGGCGCGCCCACGGCCGCACGCAGCGGTGCGTCGAACGCCCGGGCAAACGCGTGATCGCGGGCCAGCGCCGCCGCGCTGTCGGGTTCCGGCTCGAAGATACCGGCGAGTGGCCGTGGCGGGACGAGCAGGCAGAATTCCTCGTCGGCGAAGGCCATCCCGATCGTTGCTGCAGCCCGGTCGAGCCGGTCGGGCTCGAGCCATCCCCGATCGAGGGTGCCAGCCGGGACCGGGGTGGGACCGAGCGCGACAGAGAGGCCGAGCAGCAGCGTGGCTAGACCCAGCCGCAGGTTTCGCGCTGGGCCAGCATGGCCAGAAAATCCATGTGCGCGTCGTCGTCGTTGAGGCATGGGATGTAGGTGAACTTTTCGCCGCCGGCCTCGATGAACGCCTCGCGACCTTCCTGGTCGATCTCCTCCAGGGTCTCGACACAGTCGGCGGCAAAGGCCGGCGAGATCACGGCGATCTTCTTCACCCCCTCCTTGGGCAGGTGCTCCAGCGTCTCGTCGAGATAGGGCTGCAGCCACTCCTCTGGCCCGAAACGCGACTGGAAGCATACCATGACCCGGTCCTTGGGCCAGCCCAGACGTTCGCGCACCAGTCGCGTCGTCTTGTGGCACATGCAGTGATAGGGATCGCCACTCATCAAGAAGCGTTTCGGCACCCCGTGATAGGACATGATGACCTTCTCGGGCTCCCAGTCGAGGCTTGCCAAGTGACGCTCGACGCTCTTCGCCAAGAGGTCGATATAGCCCGGCTCGTCGTGATAGGGGCCCATCGTGCGGATCGCCGGCTGCCAGCGCATCTTCATCAGCGCCTCGAAAGCCTTGTCGTAGGCGGTGGCGGTCGTCGGGGCTGCGTATTGCGGGTAGAGAGCCATGAACGCGATGCGGTTGCAGCCCTGCTCCGCTAGGCGCTCCAGCACCGACTGGATCGAGGGATTGCCGTAGCGCATCGCCCAGTCGACGACGATCTCTGGATGCCCGCCCTTGCGACTTTGGGCCTGCAGGCGCGTGGCGAGCTTTTCGGCCTGGCTGCGGGTGACGGTGCGCAGCGGGCTCTCGTCCAGCTTCTCGTTCCAGATCGACCGGTAGGCCGCGCCCGAGGTGAACGGCCGCTTTTTGAGGATGATCAGTTGGAGCAGCGGCTGCCAGAGCCAAGCCGGGTAGTCGATCACCCGCTTGTCGGAGAGGAACTCGCCGAGATAGCGGCGCATCGACCAGTAGTCGGTGCCGTCCGGGGTGCCGAGATTGAGCAGCACCACACCCACCTTGCGGGACATCACCTTCGGATGGTCGGCCGGCAGTGGGCCGGCTGCGGCATAGGCCGCCTGCCGGTCGATGGTCTGGGTCGCCGGTCGCTCGATCACCCCGACATCACTCATCACGAACCCCGTCCCGCTGACGCTGCTGACTGTCCAGTTTGCTCGCCCCTTTGAGCACATAGGGGCCAGGTGTCGTCGAGCAAGCGGCCGCGATTGTCGCGGTCGGGTTTGCGCGGTATGCTCGCGTTCCTCATCCAATCGGCCGACCCGGTCCGTGCTGACGCGCGGCGGACGCTCGACCCCGTACCGAAAGCACGTCCATGACCATCGCCCCGAACTCGCTGGCCGCCCGCGACATCGCCTACAATGTCCATCCCTTCACCAATTTTCGGGTGCACGAGCAGCAGGGCCCGCTGGTCATCACCGGCGGTCGCGGCATCTTCGTCGAGGACGACGACGGCAAGGCCTATATCGAGGGCATGGCCGGGCTGTGGTGCACCAGCCTCGGCTTCAGCAACGACCGGCTGGTCGAGGCGGCGCGGCGCCAAATGGCGAGCCTGCCCTACATGCACCAGTTCGCGCATCGCTCGACCGAGCCGGTGATCGAGCTCGCCGAGAAGCTGATCGGCATGGCGCCTGCACCGTTGCAGAAGGCCTTTTTCGTCAATTCCGGCTCGGAGGCGATCGACACCGCGATCAAGCTGATCTGGTACTACAACAACGCCAGGGGCAAGCCCGAGAAGAAGCGGATCATCGCCCGGCGGCGCGCCTATCACGGCATCACGCTCGCCGCCGGTCACCTCACCGGCCTGCCCTACGCCCGGGCCGGCTTCGACCTGCCGATGAGCGATCGCTTCTTCCACGTGACGACCCCTTCGTTCTACCGCGACGGCCTCGAGGGTGAGAGCGAGGCTTCGTTCACCGACCGTCTGGCGCTCGAGATCGAGACCCTGATCCTGGCCCTCGGCCCCGACACGGTCGCCGCGTTCTTCGCCGAGCCGGTGCAGGGGGCCGGCGGCGTCATCGTCCCACCACAGGCCTATTTCCACAAGATCCAGCCGATCTTGAAGAAGTACGACGTGTTGATGGTGGCGGATGAGGTGATCTGCGGTTTCGGCCGCACCGGCAACATGTTCGGCTCGGAGACCTTCGGCATCGAGCCCGACCTGATGACGGTGGCCAAGCAGCTCTCCTCGGCCTACCTGCCGATCGCCGGCCTTTTGATGCGCGACGAATTTTACGAGGTGCTGGCCGAGCAGACGCAGAAGCTCGGGATGCTCGGCATGGGCTACACCTATGGCGGCCATCCGGTCTCGGCCGCGGTCGCCCTCGAGACGCTGAAGATCTACGAGGAAGAGCGGACGGTCGACCATGTCCGCGCCGTGGCACCCCGCTTTCAGGCACGCCTGGCCCAGCTGAACGACCACCCGCTGGTCGGTGAGGCGCGCGGCATCGGGCTGATCGGGGCGATCGAGATCGTCGCCGACAAGGCGACCAAGGCGCAGTACCCGGCAGCCACCAAGGCCGCGGCGGCGGTGGCCGCCAACTGCCTGCCGCACGGCCTGATCCTCCGCCCGCTGCCGGGCGACGTGGTCGGCATCTGCCCACCCTTGATCATCAGCGAGGGCGAGATCGATCTCCTGTTCGACCGGCTGACGCAGGCCCTCGACGACACCCTGCCGGCGATGCAGCAGGCGGCGTGAGGCCGCGCCGGTCTCGACCTCGTCGGTCGCCGAAGGACTAGTTGTCGCGGCGACCGAGGGGTCGACGACCGCGCCCTGGCTACGGTCGACCGTCGCGGTCTCTCGCTCTCGACAAACGCTCGCACGTCGGTAGGCTCGGGAAACGGGCAATTCCTGCAGCATCGCGGCATCGGCGCCCGTTGGCACTTCGCGGGCCCGGGCTCGCTCACTCGAAACGGAATCGATGAAGCCTCATCCCTGGCTGCAGCCGCTCTATCGCCGCGTGCTCGTCACCCTCTTTTGCATCGCCTGGACCGCCTGGGAGGGGATCTATGACGCGGGCTCGATCTGGTTTCTATTGATGCTCGGCATCACCGCCTACGCGGTCTGGGATTTCTTCATCTCGGGCAATTACGCGCCCAAGTCCGGAGACGCCGACACGGCCGGATCCGGCGATGGGTAAGGGGGTCGGTCGATGCGCTGCATGACGCTGGTCGCCCTGCTGATCGCGTCGGGTGCCGCGTCGGCGGCCGACATCCACGCCTATTGGGAGAACCATTGCCTCGAGTGCCATGGGCATGCCGGCGCCTTCGCCCGCGACCGGTTGACGGTCGAGGACGGCGTGCTGGCCTCCGACCGTTGGGGCACGCGGCTGGAGCGCTTTCTCGCCAACCACTACACAACGCCAGCGACCCTCGGGCCGATCGTCGCCATGCTGACCGCCCAGGTGACGACGCCCCCGCTCTATGCCGAGCATTGCCGCTCCTGCCACGCCACGGCCGCCGATCTCGTCCGCAACTCGGTCGAGCGGCGTGACGGCGTGCTCTACGCGCGGTCGTCCGGGCAGGCGCTCGCGCCGTTCCTGGAGCGGCACGGCGGGCTGGCGGGCGAGGAGGTGCCGGTGGTTCTCCAAGTGCTGGATCGCCTCGTCGACGAGACGCTGGCACGCTGAGCCGCTGCCGAGCTCGGCAGGCTCTCAGCTCGGCCGATCGGCGAGCTCTGCCAGGATCTCGGCGAAGCTCGTGCGGCAGGTGAAGCCCAGGCGGCGAGTAGCCTTGGACGCGTCGTAGACCCGGTCGATCAAGCTGAACATGGTCCAGCCCAGCTGCGCGTAGATTGCGGGATATTCGGGGAAGTAGCTGGCCACCACCCTGGGCGCGTCGGCGATCAGCGCCGCACAGTCGTCGGGGGTGAAGGGCGTCGGTGCCGAGACGATAAAGATATCGAAGCCGAGCGCGGGCGCCCGGTCGAGGGCGGCCAGATGGGCTGCAGCCGCGTCCTCGACGGTGAGCCTGCGGAACAGCAGCTCGTTGGCCTTGGTGTTGGCGTCGGACTGCTCGATCGCGTGCGCCATGTCGTCGGCCTCGGGGAAGAAGCGCGAGGTCCGGAGGACGATGATCGGCAGGCCGGAAAGCTCGTGCTGGAGGCGGCAGAGATGCTCGGCCGCGAGCTTGGTCACGCCATAGATGTTGCGCGGGCGAAGGTCGGTCTCGGCCTCGGTGAGCCACGCGGCGCGCGCCGCCCCGCCCGCCCGACCGGCGCGGAGCTCCTTCGAGATCATCAAGGATGTGGTCGACGTGAAGACGAAGCGATCAACCGCTGAGCCGGGTGCGGTTGCCGCCTCGAGCAGGTTCAGCGTGCCTTGCACGTTGACGGCAAGGAAGTCGCTGGCGCTGCGGCGCGAGACGTGCGGCTTGTGCAGCGTCGCCGCGTGGACGATAGCCTCGATGCCGTGGTCCAGGATCGTTTGCCGGACGAGAGCCGCATCGGTGATCGAGCCCACCACCCGGGTCACCGGCGACGGGGTGAGGTCGAGGCCGGCGACCTCGTGGCCGGCTGCCCGGAGCAGTGGAACGAGGGCCGTGCCGAGCCAGCCGCTCGAACCGGTCACGAGGACCCGCATAGGCTTGCGGGCTCGGTGCGGTGAGCGCCTCTCAGGCTTGGCGCAGGCAGGCGATGGTGGCGGCATCCGGGTCCTCGTCGCGCATGACGAGCTCGGTCGCGGTGATCCGCAGGACCTCCGCGTTCATGTCCTCGGCCCGGTCGCGGAAGGAGTTGATCAGCTGGTTCAGCATGCCGGCGAGGCCGGTATCGCTGCCGTCGGCCATCACCGTCTCGACCTCGGTGCCGGTGGTGATCAAGCGATCGCCTTCGACCGACCAGTTGCCGGTCCAGGTCATCAGCATGTCGCCGGCGCCCGGCATCGTCTCCTCCATCGGGATGGTCGATTCCGCCGCCATGCTGCTGTCGGCGTCGAAGGTCATGTCGATCGCGACGTCGGGCATGTCGGGATAGGGATCGAGCTCTCGGCAGGACCAACTGCCGACGACCTCATCGGCCGACACCGTGGAAACTTCCTTGGGAATGTCGACCTGTGGCCGGCTCGGGCTCGAGCCGAAGGCGTCGAAATCACCGACGTCGCAGGCGGCGAGCAGGGTGAGCGAGGCGATGGCGGCCGT
>SLRI01000357.1 GCA_007131045.1 Rhodospirillales bacterium | reverse complement strand
GCCTCGCGGACGTTGATCGGGTGGATGGTGTCGTTGTTCTGCGCCAGGGCCGAATCGAGGGCCTTCATGATGAATCTCGTGGAGACGCCGAACAGCCCCTCGCGCTTGGTGTCGTCCTTCAATTCATGGGCCGTCAGCTTTTTGGGCCGGCCCTTCTCCAGGACCTCCTCGCCGTTGTAGATCTTCAGCTTGGTCATCAGATCGCACTTGGCCGAGGGCTCGAGCCTGGAGAGGATCGCGAACATCGACGCGACCTCGAGGGTGTGCGGTGCGATCTTGGCCTCGAACTTCGAGTTGCCCAAGAACTTCTTGTAGATCTTGACCTCTTCGCTGAGGCGCAGGTTGTAGGGCACCTTGACCACCACGATGCGATCGAGGATCGCCTCGTTGGTGTGGTCGGCCTTGAACTTCTGCCACTCCGCCTCGTTGGAGTGCGCCACGATGCAGCTGTCGACGTAGATCGTGCCGTGACGGCCGGGCGCCGGAACCATCTTCTCCTGGGTCGCGGTGATCATGGTGTGCAGGTACTCGGTCTCGTTCTTGAAGACCTCGATGAACTCCACCATGCCGCGATTGCCGACGTTGAAGGCGCCGGACAGCTCGAGCACCCGCGGGTCGCCCTCGGAGAATCGGTCGAGCTTGGAGATGTCCTCCGAGCCGATGAGCACCGAGGTGTCCTGGTTGTTGGGGTCGACCGGCGGCACCACGCCGATGCCGCGCCGCGCACGGATCGAGAACGACATGGTCTTGATCGGCATCCGCTCGTACTCGCCGTTGTACTCGGCGAGCAAACGATGGCGGGTGATCGGGTCGATATCACCCTCGATCTTCACGCCCAGCATGTCCTCGAAGGCGGGGCGCAGGTGGCGCGGCACCAGGCAGAGCGGATTGCAATAGTTGGGCGAGCCGTCGATGACGTAGATCGGGTCGAGGCCTTCGAGACCGCGCTTGAGCCGCTCGACCAGGCTCGACTTGCCGGAGCCGACCGGGCCCATGAAATAGAGCACCTGGCGGGCTTCCTCGCCGCCCATGGCGGCGGAGTGGAAGTAGCGGACGATCTTCTCGAGCGTCCGCTCCATGCCGAAGAACTCGTCCTTGAAGAAGTTGTAGACCTTGACCGGCTCGTCACCGAAGACGCGCTTGGCCCGCGGCTCGGCCTCGAGATCCAGTTCGGCGACCCCCTGGCCGAGGATCATGTGGTACATCCGGCGGTGGGCGAGATCGGCCAGGTTCGGGTTCGCCTTCACCAGTTCCAGATATTCGAGAAAGGTGCCTTGCCATTCCTGCCGCTGACGTTCGACCCGGTCGTTCTCGATCAGTGCGGCGAAATCGACTTTATCACCTGGCATCCACGACATCCCTTCCTCGTTGCTCGACCGCTTCGCCTTGCCGGGGGCCAGGCCAGCCCAACCGGGAGCCGAAGGACCTGTGCATCTCAACCTGCTCGCTCACGACCATCCCACCGAACCGCCGGTCCGCACCCTCGAGCGCGCCCGATCCGATACCCCAAAAGCGCTCAGTGGTTGCGAATCGCCAAGCCTCATATCCCTATACGCGATAACACGACAGATCGCAAGGTAACACGCAACTCCAGCCTTTAAAGTTAAACTTCGGAATCTTTTGTCCAAATGCCACGTCCGGCAGACCAACGCGGCGGGCGAGGTCCATCTCGACAGAATTTACGCAAACAACCGGTTCCGCGATTTCGGCATTACACCGCGGTCGAGAGCGGGACTCGGGAAGCGGACACGGCTTCCCTCACAGCTTTGAGTTTATGGATGGATGGAGGCGGGTCAATAGCCGAAGACGGTCGGCGAGGCGCTAAATATCGCACTGGCATTCGCCGCATAGCACAGTGTTCGATTGCATTTTGCCGGCCTGTCGCGCTAGGTGCGGCGGGCTCGGTCGGCGATGGCGAGGAGGGGTTTCGTCCGTCCGCCGCGACCGGCTCGCAGCCGACCGCCACTTTTCGCAGAAACGAGGAAATCGGATGGGCAAGCGCTCTTTGAAGGCTCGCATCGTGGCGGGCGAGCCGGTCTACGGTGTTTGGCTGGCCTTGGCCGATGCCGATGTCGCGGAATTGCTCGCCCATGCAGGCTACGATTTTCTCGTTCTCGATCAGGAGCATGGGCCCGGCAGCCTGGAGACGGCGATCGACGTGATGCGCGCGGCGGAAGCGGCCGGCACGGACCTCGTGGTGCGGGTGCCCTGGAACGATCCGGTCTATCTCAAGCGGATCCTCGATGCCGGCGCCACCTCGATCATGGTGCCGATGCTCGAAGATGCCGAGGCGGCCGCGGCCGCGGTCGCCGCCTGCCGTTATCCGCCGGCCGGCACCCGTGGCTATGCCGCGGCGTCGCAGCGCTGCACCCGCTGGGGCAAGGATGCGGCCTATGCCGAACGCTGGCAGGACGACCTCTTGATCATGGGCCAGCTCGAGAGTGCGACCGCGGTCGAGAACGCGGCGGCGATCGCCGCCGTGGACGGCATCGACGTCCCCTTCATCGGGATCAACGACATGGCGGGCTCGATCGGGCTTCTGGGGCAGACGGATCATCCAGAGGTGCGCGCCCTGGTCGAGCGCTGCGAGGCGGCACTTCAAGCGAGCGGCAAGCCTTTGGGCACCGTGCCGTCGGGCATGCGAACCACGCCCGAGCTCTTCCAGGCGGGCTATGGGGTTGTGGCGGGGGCGGTCGATTCGATGCTGCTGCGGGCGGCGGCGCTGGCCGACGTGGCGGCCAATCGGCCGGGCGCTTGACCGACGCCCGGCCGAGACGGGGCTGCTGCGCTTCGCTTGGAGACTAGGCTTGGAGACTAGGTCGCCCGGCTGGAGAGGGTCGCTGTCGCGGTGCGGCGCAGGGCGCCTGCTTCCATTGCGGCAAAGGCGGCGACCAGGGCTGCCTGGGCGAGGACGAAGGCGGTGCCGAGCCCCGTCGGGCTGACCCATCCGCTCACCAGCAAGAGAAGGCTGGCAGCGACCCAGGCGAGGTTGAGGGCGACCAGCAGCTCGACCCCGCGCCGCGGCGTCGCCGGCTGCCGGGCGAGCCAGGCGACGAAGCCGGCCACCGGAAGGAGGGCGAGGCCGGCGCCGCGCAGGAGCCCCGGGGGCAGGCCGAGCAGCCCGGCCGCGAGCCCGGCGCCGGCGACCAGTGCCAAGCCCGCGATGGCGCAGAGTGCAGCGTCGGCAGCGAGGATGCGTTGGAGGGGTGACGGTGTCGAGTTCGGCATGATGCCTGCTCCTCTCTTGGTGAGGGCTCGAGCATGCGGCGGGACCGCAGGCGGGTCGATTACCTCCGAGGTCATTGGCGCCCGACGCCTGTCGGTGGCATGAGAAGACATCGGCTCCAGCGATGGCGGCGTTCATGTCCGAGAAACTGGGCGATCTCTTGCGCAGCTGGCGGCAGCGACGGCGGGCGAGCCAGTTGGCGCTGGCGCTCGATGCCGGGATCTCGGCACGTCATCTGAGCTTCGTCGAGACTGGCCGGGCGCAGCCGAGCCGGCCGCTGTTGCTGCGGCTGGCCGAGGTGCTGGCCGTGCCGCTGCGCGAGCGCAACAGGCTGCTGCTGGCAGCGGGCTACGCCCCGGTCTTCGCCGCCCGGTCGCTCGATGATCCGGCGCTCGCGGCGGCGCGTCTGGCGGTCGAGCGGGTGCTCGCCGGGCACGAGCCCTACCCCGCCCTCGCGGTCGATCGGCACTGGACGCTGGTCATGGCGAACCGGGCCCTGGGTCCGATGCTCGAGGGCGTGTCGGCGCATCTGCTCGAGCCGCCGATCAACGTTCTGCGCCTAGGTTTGCACCCCGAGGGGCTGGCCCCGCGCATTCTCAATTTCCGCGAATGGCGGGCGCATCTCCTGGCCCGGCTGCAGCAGCAGCTCGAGGCCACGGGGGATGCGGTGATCGCCGGGCTGATCGAGGAGCTGCGCGGCTATCCGGTGGCCGTGGGTGCGGCACCGGTCACGGGCGAGGACCTGGGCGGGGTGGCGGTGCCGCTGCGGTTGCGGGTGGGCGAGGCCGAGCTCGCCTTCATCAGCACGACCACCGTCTTCGGCACGCCCCTGGACCTGACCCTGGCGGAACTCGCCATCGAGGCGTTCTTCCCGGCGAACGCGGCCACCGCACAGCTCCTGCAGCGCGCCGCTGCTCGCTGATCGAGGCCCGAGACTCTCCAGAAGGCTGCCGTCTAGCCGCGCACCACGATCTTGACCCGCTCGCCGGGAACCAGGTCGCGGCCGCGGTTCAGGCCGTTGAGGGTCATGAAGTGCTCGCGCGGCAGCCGGTCGACCGCCATCTGCCGGGCCAGGCTGTCGATCGTGTCGCCGGGCTGGACGGTGACGAGGCGGAGACGCTGCGGCCGCAGCTCGGCGGCTTCGGCGGTGCTCAGGCGGCGGAAGCTGTCGGCGGCGGCGCGGAGGTGGTTGCGCTCGGCCTGGCCGATCTGCCCGGCGATCACCGTGAAGTGATAGAAGTCGCGGCCCTCGCCCTGGATCGCGACGAAGCCGGCCTGCGCCGGGCGGCCGCCGAGCTGGACCTGGGCGAAGCCGATCGCGGCGTCCTGGCCGGTCGCGGTGCGGAAGGTCGAGACGTCGCGCAAGCTGGCCTCGGCGAGCCACTCGCGCTCCATGTAGCGGCGCGGGTCCCCGGCGTTTTCCGCCCGGCCCATGTCGAAGACGAGAAAGCGGTTGTCGCCGCGGCCGATCACGGCGGCCGGCTGGTTGATCAGGGTGTAGCCCTCGGGATACTCGAATTCGAGCCGCAGCACCGGGTGGGCGAAGCGTTGGCCGAGGACGAAGCCCTGCTCGGGACTCTGCCCGTAGACCATACCGTCGAGCTGCTCGAGCAGCGCATCGCGGTTGCGCCGAGTCTGGGCGCCCGGCTTGTCGTGGGCCTCGGCCATGGCCCGGGCGACCCGGTCGGGCGCGTTGGGGTGGCTGGCGAAGAAGTGATCGATCGCCCCGCGCTCGACGCTGACGCCGGCGAGCTGGGCCTGCAGCTGCGAGCTCTGCTCGAGCGCCTCGAGGAAGGTCGCCATGGCGGTGGGGTCGTAGGCGGCGCGATGCAGGTAGCGCACGCCGAGCCGGTCGGCCTCGTATTCCTGGCTGCGCGAGTAGCTCATGGTGAGGCCGTAGCCCGCGGTCTGGCCGAGCTGGCCGCCGACCTCGGCGCCGGCCTGGCCACCCACATACGCGCCGCCGATGACGCCCAAAATCCCGAGCCCGGCGGTCAAGAGGGTGCCCGTGGCCTGGCGCGAGGCGCCGTGGCGGGCGGTGACGTGGCCGATCTCGTGGCCGATCACGCCGGCGAGTTCCGCCTCGTCCTCGGCCAAGGCCATCAGGCCCCGGGTGACGTAGACGAAGCCGCCGGGCAGGGCGAAGGCGTTGACCACCTCGCTGTCGAGCACGGTGAAGGTGAAGTCGATATCGGGCAGCTCGGAGACGTCCTTGAGCTGCGTGCCCAGGGTCTGGACGTAGCGTTCGACCGCCGGGTCGCCGACGCTGCCGCCGTATTGCTGGAGGATTTGCGGGTGCGCCTCGCGGCCGATCCGGACATCGTCCTCGACCGAACCGAAGGCGAGAATCCGCCCGCCGCCCGCGGGTGCGGTTGTGCAGGCAGAGGTGATGACGAGCGCGCCGACGAGCGCGGCGGCGATCAGTGTGGTCTTGAGGCGGCTCACGGCAGAACCTCGATTCCCTTGTGTGTCCAAAGCTCGATCATCGGGCCGTTCGAGGCGAACAACGTGCCACGCAGGCGGACACGCTGTCCTTCCAGCCGTTCCGGATCGAAGCCCGCGCGCTGCATGCTACGCAACGTGTCGCGATCGATCCGTGCCGTCGTGTCGGTACGCCAGTCCGGTCCGAAGTTGAGATAGAAATAGCGCTGTTGGGCACTCGCCTGCAAGACGCGACCCTCGATCAGCGCGAACGCGCCGAGGCGGG
>SLRI01000275.1 GCA_007131045.1 Rhodospirillales bacterium | reverse complement strand
TTCGAGCCGCGTCTGGGCACCGGCCAGGGCTTGGAGGATGTGGGCGAGGGCGAAATGGGCTCCGAGCTTGGCCGACCAGCTGTAGAGCGCACCCGCGTTCTCGAGGTCCTCGGGCCGCGCCGGCATCGGTGCAGCGCCACCCAGGATACCGATGTCGTGGCTCAGCCGCCAAGTGCTGCGATGCGCCCGCAAACGCGGCCGCGCGTGGTCGGGCAGATCCTCGAAGGCCTGCAGCTCGACCACGGCGAAGCCGCGGCGCAGGCGCTCGAGCAGGCGGCGATAGTCGGCGAGCGGGCAGTCGCCCGCCAGGAGGCGCTGGATATCGGGTGCGCGCTCGAAGGCACGTCGGAGATCGAGGGTGCCGTCGTCGAGAAAGCGGCGGATCGCGGGCATGAAGGGGCTCCCGGGTTGGATCGATGCCCGGGAGCGTAACTTATTCCTATTATCTAGGCAATAATTCCTTGATGCTCTTTCGCCGTCAGATGTTCAGCGGCTTGGCGAAGGTGGCCAGCGCCGCCTCCTTGATCGCCTCCTCGAGGGTCGGATGGGCGTGGCTGGTACGCGCCAGATCCTCGGCCGAGGCGCCGAACTCCATCGCCACCGCGAGCTCGCCGATCATCGTCCCGGCCTCCGCCCCGATGATGTGGCAGCCGAGGATTTCGTCGGTCTCGGCATCCGCCAGGATCTTGACGAAGCCGTCGGTCTGGCCGATCGAGCGCGCCCGGCTGTTGGCCAGGAAAGGGAACTTGCCGGTCTTGTACTTCACCCCGGCTTCCTCGAGCTGCTCCTCGGTCCGGCCGATCGCCGCCACCTCGGGGAAGGTGTAGACCACCCCCGGAATCTTGTTGTAGTCGATATGCGGCCTTTGCCCGGCCAGCATCTCGGCCACGGCCACCCCTTCCTCCTCGGCCTTGTGCGCCAGCATCGGCCCGCGAATGACGTCGCCGATGGCGTAGATGCCGTCCGCCTTGGTCTCGAAGCGGTCGCCCACCTCGATCATGCCGCGCTTGTCCGGCTCGATTCCGACACTGTCGAGGCCGAGGCCCTCGGTGAACGGCCGCCGGCCGATCGCCACCAGGACGATGTCGCAGTCGATGGTCTCCGCATCGCCGCCCTTGGCGGGCTCGATCGTGACCTTCAGCTTCTTGCCCGTCGTCTGGACGCCGGTGACCTTGGTGTTCAGCTTGAAGGCGAGGCCCTGCTTTTCGAGGATGCGCTGGAATTGCTTGCTGACCTCGCCGTCCATGCCCGGCGTCACCCGATCGAGGAATTCGACCACGGTGACCTTGCTGCCGAGCCGCTGCCAGACCGCCCCCATCTCGAGGCCGATATAGCCCGCACCGATGACGACCAGATGCTGCGGCACCTTCTCCAGTTCGAGCGCACCCGTGGAGCTGACGATCCGCTTCTCGTCGACCTCCACTCCGGGCAGGGGCGTGCTCTCCGAGCCCGTGGCGATGACGATGTTCTTGGCCTCGAGCGTCTTCTTGCCGCCGTCGACGAGCTCGACCTCGACCTGGCCCGGCCCGTTGATCCGGCCGTGGCCGACGAGATAGGCGACCTTGTTCTTCTTGAAGAGGCCCTCGATGCCCTTGGTCAGCGTCTCGACCACCTCGTCCTTGTGGTCCATCATCGCATCGAGATCGAGCTTCACCGAGCCCACCTCGATCCCGTGCTTCTTCATGCCGTGCCCGGCCTCGTGGTAGAGGTGCGAGGAATGCAAGAGCGCCTTGGACGGGATGCAGCCGACGTTCAGGCAGGTGCCACCGAGCGCCCCGCGTTTTTCGACGCAGGCGACCTTCATGCCGAGCTGGGCCGCCTTGATCGCGCCGATATAGCCGCCCGGCCCGCCGCCGATGAACACCACGTCGAAACTGTCCTCGCTCATTTCGTTCCCTTTCGCAGCCACCCTCGAAGGGCTGTTTGCGGCCGTTCTAGAGCAGAGTGCGCCAGGAACAAACCCCGCCACACAGTGAGGACTTGACGCAGGCCGCGATCGGTGGCGAAGTCGGCCTAGGTTCAACAAGCGGAAAGGAGGTGATCCTATGTCGAGTGAGATGACGGTGAGGGCGTTCGGACCCGTGGCGTCGGTGCTGGCAGCGGAGCAGCCTCTGCTGACGGTGTGACCCACAAAGGACTGAATTCCAGGGCCGGATGACCACCGTGCTCACGGAAAGGCCGCCTCCGGGCGGCCTTTCTTCTTGCGAGACACTCGAGTATGGCGAAGCGCGATCCGTTCGTCGATCACGTCCTGGAGCTTCTGGAGCCCTTGGGCACGATGCGCGCGCGATCGATGTTCGGCGGCTTCGGCATCTTCCATTTCGATCGGATGATCGCTCTCATCGCCGATGACCGGCTCTACCTGAAGACCGACAGCATCACCCGCCCTACCTTCGAGGCTGCGGGTGCCGCACCCTTCGTTTACGCCGGCAAGCGCGGCAAGCCCGCGGTGATGAGCTACCACGAGGCACCGCCCGCCTGCCTCGACGACGCCGAGACCATGCTGCAGTGGGCCAGGCTCGCGGTCGAGGCGGCGCAGCGGGCACCTGCCCCCAAACGCCGGCGCTAGCGCTGCCGCCGCCTTTTCGGCGCGGCAGCCCTGGATCTTTCGATGAGCGAGCCCGCCACCCGGCGCATCGATGCAACCCTGCTCGCAGCATTCTGGATGGCGGGGGCGATCGTCTCGTTCTGCCTGATGGCCGTGGCCGCGCGCGAGCTCTCGCGAACCATGAGCCCTTTTCAGGTGCTCTTCCTACGCAGCCTCTTCGGTGCGCTCTTTATCGGGCTGGTCGTCGTCCGCCGCGACCCGACCGTCCTGCGCTCGGCGCAGCCGGTGCTCCAGGCCGTGCGCCACACCATCCACTTCATCGGCCAGATCTTGTGGATCATCGCGATCAGCGCCCTGCCGCTGGCACTGGTCTTTTCCGTCGAGTTCACCTCGCCGGTCTGGGGCGCGCTCACCGCCATCCTGCTGCTCGGGGAAAAGCTGACCCGCTGGCGGGTGATCGCCATGCTGGCCGGGCTCTCGGGCGTTCTGGTCATCGTCCGGCCGGGGCTCACCGCCGTCGAGCCGATGATCCTCGCCATCGTGCTGGCCGCCGTCTGCTTCGGCATCATCAACGCCATGACCAAGAAGCTGGTGGCGACCGACCGGCCCTGGGGCATCCTCTTTTGGATGTGCACCGGGCAAGCCCTGCTCTGCCTGCCGTTCACCGTGCCACTCTGGATCGCCCCGACGACGGCCAACCTGCCCTGGATCACCGGGGTCGCGGTGACCGGTCTCACAGCACACTACTGCCTCACCCGGGCGTTGAGCCTGGCGGACGCCGTGGTCGTGCTGCCGATGGAGTTCGCCCGGCTGCCGCTGATCGCGACCATCGGCCTCCTGGTCTATGGCGAGCCGCTCGATCCCTGGATCTTCGTCGGTGCCAGCGTCATCTTCGCCGGCATCTGGATCAACGTCCGGGCCGAGGCGCAGGGCGCAGCTCAGCGGCGGGGGACGAGCCTGAACGGCGGCGGCCGGTCGGGGTAGATGGTGATGACGCCCACCGGCTGGATCGGCCGGCGGCCGACCAGCTCCAGGCGAAAATCTCGGAGCAGCCGGGCGAGCACCACGGCGGCCTCGGTGAGCGCGAACTGTGCGCCGATGCAGACCCGGGGCCCGGCGCCGAACGGCAGGTAGGTGAAGCGCTCGGGCGGGGTGGCGCCGGGCGAGAATCGCTCGGGCCGAAACCCGTCCGGATCGACCCAGTGCCGGCGGTGGCGATGCAGTACCCAGGGTGCTATCACCACCAGCGCACCTTTTTGCACCTCGACCTCGCCGAGGCGATCCGGCTGCCGTGCCTCGCGCACCAGGCTGAAGGCCGGTGGATAGAGCCGGAGGGCTTCGGAAACCACGGCGCGCGCCACCGGCAGCGCGGGCGCCGATTTGCCGATCCGCTCGGGCGAGAGATCGGCGGCCGCGGCTTCGCCGGCGAGCTCATCCTGGGCTTCAGGATGGGTCGCCAGAAGATAGCTCGACCAGAAGAGGGCGAGCGCGGTCGTTTCGTGGCCGGCCACGATCAGCGTGCCGATCTGGTCACGCAATTCCTCCGCACCGAAAGCATCGGGGCCGTCGCCACTCTCCGCTGTGGCCGCCCGCATCGCATCGAAGAGGTCGGCGGGCTCATCGGCCGGCGGCCGGGCAGCGCGTTCGGCGACGATGCCGTCGACCAGCTTGCGCCACTCCCGGGCGAAGCGGCCGCGGCCGATATCGTCGGGCGAGCGCCAGTCGTCGGGGAGCAGCAGATCGAACGCCGAGGGCCGAGCGTGGCGCCGGCCGTAGCGGGTGATCAGGCGGCGCAGTGCAGCCCCATGGCGGTCCATCGACTGGCTCAACAGAACCCGGCAGGCGATCTCGAGCGAGACCCCCTGAAAGGCGCGCAGGAGATCGACCGCGCGGCGGCGGCTCGCCGGCAGGTCGTCGAGCCAGCGTTCGGTCTCGGCGAGCGAGGCCTCGGCGACGAAGCCGAGACTGCGCGGCGCGAAGGCCGGTGCCATCAGCCGTCGCTGCCGTTTCCACTGGGCCCCCTCGCTCAAGAACAGGCCCTTGCCGGTGATCGGCTCGAGGATCCGGATGCCGGCCGCGGTCCGCCCGTAGGACTCGTGGTTGTCGACCAGCACGTGCCGGATGCCGGACGGGTCATTGAGCAGGATGCTCTGACGGCCCAGAAACGGCCGCTCGACGATGTCGAGCTCATAGGCGGGCTGGCCCCAGGTCGCGAGCACGTTGCGTCGCAGCGCCAGGATGGCCAGAGGTGCCGGCAGGAGGGCCTTGGCCGGCGCCGGCTTGGGCGGCGCCCGGCGCCGGGCGTGGCGGGGATCGGCGGCGGCAAGGGTGTCGAAAGTGGCGGTCATGCAGACTCCGTTGGCGCCGACGACAGGCGGCCGGACGTTCAGTGATCTATCGATGGCCGGCCTTGGGGCAAGCCTCCGGGTCACGGGCGGCCAACCGGACCTCAACACGGGCTGGTGCGGCCGCGCGGACCGGCGTATCATTCGGACGTCGGGAGCGGCCGCTGTCTTGAAAGCGTCATGCAGCTGGGCTAGCTACAAAAGAGGGGAACGGATCTAGTGCTGACGGGTGTGCTGGATATCTAGATGTTGTACGAGGACCGGTTTCATCTGAAGAGTAGGCTGGACTGATGCGCGGGCCGGGCACAACGACCATGTCGCTGTCCGCCTTCCCGGCCCTGGTGCTCAACGCCGACTACCAACCGCTCAGCTATTTTCCCCTCTCTCTCTGGAACTGGCAAGAAACGATCAAGGCCATTTTCTTGGACCGGGTCGCCGTCGTCCAGCACTACGACCGTGTGGTCCGCTCGCCCGGCCACGAGTTCAAGTTGCCCAGTGTCGTGGCTTTGAAGGAATACATCCCGCAGACACGCCGGCCGCCGTTTACCCGGTTCAACGTTTTCCTGCGCGACCGGTTTACCTGCCAGTATTGTCAGACCGGGCTGCCGGCACCGGAGCTCACCTTCGACCACGTGATCCCGCGATCACGCGGCGGCAAGACGAGCTGGCAGAACATCGTCACCGCCTGCAATCGCTGCAACCTGCGCAAGGGCAGCCGGCTGCCGGGCGAGTGCAAGATGCACCCGATGCAGACGCCGCGGACCCCCTCACCGCACCAATTGCAACGCAACGGCCGCTCCTTCCCGCCCAACTATCTGCACGAGAGCTGGCGGGACTATCTCTACTGGGATACCGAGCTGGAGCCTTGATCTGCTGAAAGTTGTGGCTAGCCTATCACGCGAAAGAGCGTTATGGCTGTGCAATGGATGCGCGAGACGACACCGCGGCGGTTCGCGCCGAGCTCGACCGTTGGCTCGATGCCGCTGGGCACGATCTCGCGGAACCGGCACGGACCATCAAGAGCTTCCTGGCTCTCCTGGAGCG
>SLRI01000498.1 GCA_007131045.1 Rhodospirillales bacterium | reverse complement strand
GGCCGACATCGTGGCCGTAGACGAGCTCGATCTCGGCGGTGGCCTGGTTGGCACGGGCGATGCATTTGGCCTCGTCGATGCCGACGAGACCGTCCAGCGCATCCTCGATCGCGAGACAGAGGCTCTCCTCGACCTCCTCGGCGGCCGCCCCGGGAAAGACGATGCTCACCTGCACCCGATCGACGCGAAAATCCGGGAAGGTGTCGCGCTGCACCCCGGGCAGCGCGGTCAGCCCGAGCACCGCGAAGGCCAGCGCCAGGAGGGCTGCGGCGGTCGGGTGGCCGGCGAAGAGGCGGATCATCGATCACCGCCGCTCGACGGCGTGAGCGGCAGCTCGTCTGCCGCGCGCGGCTCCAGGAGCATGCCCTCGATGGCCACCGGCAGGTCGCTGACCACCACCCGCTCGCCCGGCTCCAGACCGGTCGCGATCACCGCCAACTCGCCGACCTGGTAGGCGACCTCGACGTGGCGCCGTTCCAGCCGGTCGTCGCCGTCGACGACATTGACCCGCCAGCCGTCGTCCGTGCGCTCGAGGGCGGCGCGCGGCACCAGAAGAGCATCCTCGATCGGCGGGCCGCGCAGCACCACCTCCACGAACATGCCGCTGACCAGGGGTGGCCGCTGGCCCGGCACGGCCTGCGCCCACGGCTCTTCGACACCGACGACGATCCCGATCGTCCGGGTCGCGGGATCGAGGGCGAAGGTGAAACGGCGGATCGTCGCCGGCCAGGAAAAGTCGAGCCCGCCGATCTCCAGCTCGAGCTCGGCCGCGAGCCCGACCAGCGCCGGCAGCCGGTCGAAATCGTCGACGCCGAGCTCGGCCAAGGGCGCCGGCAGGCGATCGGCGAGGAGTACTCGCGCCTCGTCGAGCCGCAGAGGCGCGCTGACCTCGATGCGGCGCAGGTCCTCGGCGACCAGCATCACCTCGCCGACACCGACGAACTGGCCCTGCTCGATCAGCACTTCGGCGATGCGGCCGTCGAACGGCATGGTGATCCGGGTTCGCTCGATGTTGCGGCGGGCCTCGGCGAGCCGCGCCCGGGCGGCGGCGCGCTCGGCTTCCTGCAGGCGTCGCTGGGCCGGCACCAGGCGCCGCTCGTTCTCCAGCTCCTGGACCCGCGTGCGCCGCTGCAGCAGCGCCTCCTCGGCCGAATCGAGGGCGGCCTCGCTCACCGCATCGCGCTCCAGCAGCACGCGGCGGCGCTCGTACTCGGCGGCTGCGAGATCACGGGCCCGTCGCTCGATCTCCAGGATCGCCTCGAAATTTCGATCCCTGAGCTCGAGCTCCTCGAGGCGCGCCTCGATCGCGTCGATCTCGGCCAGAAAGCGCGCCTCGGCCAAGCGGTGGTCGGTCTCGTCGAGGCGGATGATCGGCCTGCCGCGATCGACCAGCCGGCCGGGACGCAGCTCCGGGTCGAACGCCTCGACGGTGCCGGCCACCTCGGCCACGGCGCGCCAGACCGACAGCGGCTCGACCGTGCCGAAGGCGCTGACCGCCGGGACGAAATCGATCGGCTCGATCTGCTGCACCCGCACCGCCGTTGCCGCTTCCTCCGGCTCGCGCAGCGCCAAAGGTGCCTGCTCTCTGGCGGCCCAGACCAGCACCGCCGCACCGAGCGCCAACGGCAACAGCACGGCCAGCGCCCGGCCGACCCCGCGCTTCATGCCACGCGCCCGCTCCATTCCCGGCCTTGTCTCCTATGAATCGATAACGATCTATCGGCCTCGAACGTTCCCGGCCTGCGCCCGAGCTGTCGACGCCGAGCTGTCGACAGCGTCGCATCGTCGCGCCCGAGGGTACCACCAGCGAATGGCCCTCTCGCCATGGGCTCGAGCGTCGCGTTCCGATGCGATCGTTGCCGCGCGGCCCTAACGCCGGCTAGCCGCCGTTCGTGGTCGCCGCGCATCGCGGCTGTGGCGCCGAATGATTTCCCCCACATCTTCCCTCTTCTCGAGAATCTGCGTTGCTGGCCCGCCGCCGGGCGGCGTGGTAGTCTGATCTCGGACGTGTCGGCAAGCCTGGAGCGAGCATGACCCTGGACGAGTTCCGCCGGAGCCTCGATGAAGCGGCGCCGCCTGCCGGTCTCGCACCGGCCGTCTTGGCCCTCTGGTGGCAGGGCAAGGGCGATTGGCAGGCCGCGCACCGGCATGCCCAGGCCGCGGGCGATCCGGCCGGTGATTGGGTGCACGCCCATCTCCACCGGGTCGAGGGCGACCTCGACAATGCCGGCTACTGGTATCGCCGCGCCGGCCAGCCGGTGGCCGACGGCCCGCTCGACGCCGAATGGGCGGCGATCAGCGAGGCGCTGCTCGCCCGCTAGCCACGCGCTGCGGTGCCAGGGCCGGGCGCATGGCCTTGCTGCCGCGGCCGGTCCGGCGCGCCGGTGCCGGCGGCCCGGGCCCCGGTGGCATCGCTGGCGGCGATGTAGCCCCAGGCCTTGGCGACCCGGGCGATGGTGCTGTGCACGGTGTACTCGGTGATCGGCACTGCCCAGAAATAGCCGATATAGGTCTCGTGCACCGGCCAGGCTTCGGGATAGGCCGGCGTCATGTGCCTTGCCGCCTCGCTGAACGACCAGTGCTGGCCGCGGTCGGCCACGTTCCAGCCGCCGAAGACGGTGAGCCCGGCCGGCACGCCGCCCATGCCGTATTTGTCGATCAAGAGGACCTCGCGCGGCCAGCGGTGGCCGAGGCCGGTGGTGAAGGTCATGTTGTCCGGATTGGCGCCGAGACCGAACTGGGTCTCGCGGATCAAGGCCTCGAAATAGCGCTCGTCGCCGGTGAGCGCGTGGGCGAGGACCAGGACATCCGCCTCGACCGGCAGGGCCGAGGTGTAGGACCAGCCATAGGGCGTCCAGGGGTTCATCAGCTGGCCGAAGCCGCCCCGATCGCCGGTCGAAAGAAGAAAGTCGGCATAGCCCGTCAGGCTCGCGAGGCCGCGGCCGAGGATCGCCTCGTCGACCGCCCGGTCAGTGCGGGCGTAGACGAAGGTCGAATAGAGCTGGTGCTCCTCGTGTGCCAGCTCGCGCTCGCCGGCATAGGCCGAGCTCGCCCGAAAGACCTCGTGCCAGCGCTCGTCACCGGTCAGCCGGTAGAGCTCGGCTGCCGCGAGGTTGCGGGCGTTGATCACCTCCACGCGGTCGCGAGCATAGCCCGGCGTGTTGGCCTCGGCCCAGCGCATGGCGCGGTCGGCACTTTGGGCATAGCCCGCGGCACGGCCCTGATCGTAGGGCTCGACCAAGAGCGCAGCACGGGCGGCAGCCCCGGCATAGAGAAAGGACGACCAGGCATCCGGCGCGTAGACGAAGAAGTCCTGGCTCGCGGTCCAGCTCGTCTCGCCTCGGGGCGGGTAGGCATCCGATTCGATGCCGCCCGGCACGCCGCCGTCGGGCTTCTGCAGGCGCCGGTACATGTCGACGGTCCAAAGCGCCTCGTCGATGATGTCGGGCAGCCCGTTGCCGCTCTCCGGGACCCTGAGGGGCAGCGAAGCCGCGAAGCCGGGGCGCAGCTCGGCGATGTCGAAGAGGTCGCGGACGGCATGCAGGTGCTGCGCCCGCCGGTCCCAGTCGCCGGCATCGTGCCAGCCGCCCCAGGCATCCCCGATCACCTCGTCCGTCCGCTCCTCCGGCAGCGCATCGAAGCTCTTGCGGCCCAACAGGTTCAGCCCCTGGTCGGTGTCCATCAGCGTCGCGCCGGACTGGTAGACGGTGATCCCGTCCTCCGGATGCAGCGCGCGCGGCCGCGGCCAGTCGGTCAGGGCGGGGTCGAGGGCGATGCCGCTGCGCTGGTGGTAGAAGCCCTGCATCGCCGTCCGGAACGCCCGGGACCAGACGTCATCGGCGATCCTGAACGGGTAGGAGGTGCCCACCCCTTCGACCTCGATGACGTAGTCGCCCGGCCGGTCGAAGGCGCTGAAGTCGAGGGCGAGGACGTCGGTCTTGTTGTAGTTGAGCTGCCGATTGCTCGGCGCGTCACGAGGCTCGTCCATGGTGGCCGAACCGCTGAACACCGCCTCGCCGGTCAGGGTATCGAGCAGGCGAAACGGTGTCCCAGGCGCATAAGCCACGGCGGGATCGGCGTCCGGGTCGGTCGTGTGCCCGCCGAGCCACATCGAGAGGTAGCCGGTCTTGACCGGATCGTCGGGTCGAAAGCCGATATGGCTCACATGGACGGCTTCGCTCCTCAGCCTGCTCGTGTCGTAGGTCAAGGTGACGGGTGCTATCGCCGGGTGGTCGAACACGACCTCGTAGGTGGCGCCCGGGGCCAGCGGCCGGTCGAGCTCGAGGAAGATGTCGTGCTGGACCACGAGCTCGACCTTTCGGGTCTCGACCCTCGCCGTGTCGATGATCTTGGACTTGCGCCAGACCGCGGCGGGCTGCGGCTGGGCCGGTCCGTCTGGCCCGTCGATCACGCGCAGGCGATAGCTGGCCGCGTCGTTGGCCGCCGGCGGGCTGCCGTTGAAGCCGAGGCGAGCGGCGATGAAGCCCGGTTGCGTGCCGAGAAAGAAGGCGTCGCCGGCGCCCGCCTCGAAACGGTCGAACAATTGGATCATCGGCTGGCCTCCCGGCGTTCGTGCGCCGATGCCCAGGGGCACGCCGCCGCGGCTGATCTGCCGCTCCGACCGCTCGCGGTCGCCGCGCTCGGCGACATAGGCGACCGTCCGGCCCTCCTCGACGATGCTGCCGGTCTCGAAGCGCAGGCCGAGAATGCCGGCCGTCACCATGTAGGCGGCGATCAGGGTGCTCATGCGGGCTCGGTCACGGTGACGGGTCTCCGATTCTGCATCGACCACGCCGTTGCTAACCCAGCGACCTTAAGATTCCGTGAACGCCCGGCGCTCCACCGCCTCGAGCCGCCGATTGACCTCGATCAACGAGCCCCGTCCGATCGCATGGCATGATCGCGCATGAAGCCGGGTTTCGGGCAAGAGCGGGAGGCAATCATGGCGGCGGCGAGCACCTCGGGCGAGAGGACCGGTGCGAGGCTGGTGAAGCCGCGCGGTCTGGTGAGCAATCTCGGCGATTACCAGGCTGCACGCGCGGCGTTCAGCTGGGCCGAGGCGCGTGCCCGCCTCGACGGGCTGCCGGATGGCGGGCTGAACATCGCGCACGAGGCGGTGATCCGGCACAGCACCGGCGAGCGGGCCGAGACCACGGCCCTGCTCTGGCTCGGCAAGCGGGGCCTGCGTCAGGCGATCAGCTACCGGGAACTCGCGGGCCTGATCAGGCGGTTCGCCAATGTGCTGCGGGGCCAGGGTGTCGAGCCCGGCGATCGGGTTTTCGTCATGCTCGGCCGGGTCCCGGAGCTCTATATCGCAGTACTGGGGAGCCTGCTCGCGGGGGCCGTGGTCTCGCCGCTCTTTTCGGCCTTCGGGCCGGAGCCGATCGCGACCCGGCTGAAGATCGGGCAGGGCAAGGTGCTGGTGACGAGCCCGGAGCTCTACGCCCGCAAGGTGGCGCAGATCAGGGGCGAGGTGCCGGATCTGGCACACGTGCTGGTGACCGGCAGCGAGGGCGGCGAAGGTACCACGGCACTGCAGCCGTTGCTGGAGGCGGCCTCGGACGAATTCGCGACACCGTCGACCGCCCCCGAGGACATGGCGCTCCTGCATTTCACTTCGGGCACGACCGGCACGCCCAAGGGTGCCATTCACGTCCACGAGGCGGTCGTGGCGCACAATGTGACGGGATTCTATGCGCTCGATCTCCGGCCCGGCGACATCTTCTGGTGCACCGCCGATCCGGGCTGGGTGACCGGCACGAGCTACGGGATCATCGCCCCTCTGACCAACGGGGTGACCAATCTGGTGCTCGAGGCCGAGTTCGACGCGGCGCTCTGGTACGAGACGCTCGAGGCCGAGAAGGTCGCTGTCTGGTACACCGCACCCACCGCCATCCGGATGCTGATGAAGGTCGGCAAGGAAGTGCTCCAAGGCCATG
>SLRI01000113.1 GCA_007131045.1 Rhodospirillales bacterium | reverse complement strand
GTGCGCCAGAGCTGGCCGCTCGAGCCCACCGGCATCGCCCGGTTCGCCCGCGGCCTCGAGACACTCCTGGTGGTCGAGGAGAAGCGGCCTCTGGTCGAGGAGCAGATCAAGAGCCAGCTCTACGGCTGGGCCGAGCAGCGCCGCCCGGCCGTTCTCGGCAAGACCGACGGGCGGGGTGGCCCGCTGCTGCCCGCTTTCGGCGAGCTGCGTCCCGAACGCCTCGCCCCCGTTCTCGCCGATCTGCTTCGGCCGCTTCATCCCGACCTCGCCCTCGACCAGCTCCTGGCCAGCCTCGCCGTGCCCGAGATCGGACCCGCAGGCGAGGTCCGGACGCCTTGGTTCTGCGCCGGCTGCCCGCACAACAGCTCGACCCGGGTCCCTGAGGGCAGCACCGCCATGGGCGGGATCGGCTGCCACATCATGGCGACCTGGATGGATCGTGACACCCGCGGCACCACGCAGATGGGCGGCGAGGGGGTCAACTGGCTGGGCATCGCGCCGTTCACGACGACCCGCCACGTCTTTCAGAACCTCGGCGACGGCACCTATTACCACTCGGGCTCGCTGGCCATCCGCCAGGCGGTTGCGGCTGCTGTGCCGATCACCTTCAAGATTCTCTACAACGACGCGGTCGCGATGACCGGCGGGCAGGGCCACGACGGGCCGCTGGACGTGCCCGCGATCACCCGCCAGGTCCGGGCCGAAGGGGTCGAGACCATCGTCGTGGTCAGCGACGAGCCGGAGAAATACCCCAACGACACGGCCTTCGCGCCGGGCACCACCGTTCATCATCGCCGCGAGCTGATCGACCTCGAGCGTCGGCTGCGCGAGCTGCCGGGCGTTTCGGTGCTGGTCTTCGATCAGACTTGTGCTGCCGAGAAGCGCCGACGCCGCAAGCGCGGCACCTACCCCGATCCCGCCAAGCGCGTGTTCATCAACGAGCGGGTCTGCGAGGGCTGCGGCGATTGCCAGGTGCAGTCCAACTGCGTGGCGATTCAGCCGGTCGAGACCCCGTTCGGCACCAAGCGGCAGATCGACCAGTCGGCCTGCAACAAGGACTTCTCCTGCCTCGACGGGTTCTGCCCGAGCTTCGTCGAGATCGAGGGGGCGGATCTCAGGCGCGGCGGCCGTGAGGTGGGCGGGCTCTTCGACGACTTGGCCGAGCCGCCCGCCGCGTCGCCGGCAGCCGACATCCTGGTCACCGGGGTCGGCGGGACGGGTGTGCTGACGGTGGGGGCAGTGCTCGGCATGGCGGCGCACCTCGAGGGCAAGGCGGTCTCGGTGCTCGACTTCACCGGCTTGGCCCAGAAGGGCGGCGCGGTGCTCAGCCACGTGCGGATTCGGACCGAGGACGCGCTGATCCCGACCAGCCGGATCGGCCCCAACCAGGCGAGCTTGATGATCGCCTGCGATCTGGTCACCGCAGCCGGGCCCGCCACCCTCGGCCTGCTCGATGGCGACACGGGCCAAGTCGTCGCCAACCGGCAGGTGACGGCCACAGCGGCGGTGATCAGGGACGCGCGGCACGGCACCGATGCGGCCGGGCTGGTGCATCGCCTGCAGGAACGGGCGCACGGGCGTTGCCGGCTGATCGATGCGCAAAAGCTGGCGCAAGCGGTGCTGGGCGATGCGATCTTCACCAATCTGGTGATGCTGGGGGCGGCCTGGCAGACCGGCCGCGTGCCGCTCGGGCTCGCCGCGATCGATCGAGCGATCGAGCTCAACGGGGTGGCGGTCGAGGCCAACCGGCAGGCCTTCGCGCTCGGGAGGCTTGCCGTGCAGAACCCGGCCGAGGTCGCCCGACTGCTCGGCCCGGCCCCGCAGAGCCGTGATCTCGACAGCCTGATCGAGGAGCGCGCGGCGCTGCTCGAGGCCTATCAGGACCGGGCCTATGCCCTGAGCTATCGAGCGTTCGTGGCGAAGGTCCAGGAGCGCGAGACGGCGGCCGGCGGGCCGCTTCTGTTGACCCGGGCGGTTGCCAAGAACTTGGCGAAGCTGATGGCCTTCAAGGACGAGTACGAGGTGGCCCGGTTGTTCACCGACGGCGTGTTCGCGGCCGAGCTCGACGGCCGGTTCGACTCCGGCGGCAAGCTCGCCTTCCATCTGGCGCCGCCGGTCCTGGCACGCCTCGATCCGGCGACCGGGCGGCCGCTGAAGCGCCGCTTCGGCGCCTGGATCCTGCCCGTCATGCGGCTCTTGGCGAAGGGCAAGCGGCTGCGCTTCACCCGCTTCGATCCCTTCGGCCGGAGTGCCGAGCGGCAGATGGAGCGGCGGTTGATCGTCACCTATCGGCAGACGGTCGAGACCCTGCTCGAGCACCTCGACGCCACGCCGCGGGCCGAGCTGGTCGCGATCGCGGCCCTGCCCGACCTCGTCCGCGGCTTCGGCCCGGTCAAGGCCGCCAATGTCGAGCGCTACGAGAAGGAGCGCCAGGAGCGGCTGGCCGCGCTCGAGGATCCGCCGGAGCCGCTGGCGCTGGCCGCCGAATAGGCTCCGGATGGACAAGCGCCGTGGCATCTGGGATGGAGGGGCCGCCCCCTGCCCTGGCCCGGATGCCCCCGAACCATGCCGCCCGCGCTGCCGAAAGAGACCGAGGTCGTCGTCATCGGCGGTGGTGTCGCCGGGGTCTCGACCGCCTGGTATCTGGCGCGGCTGGAGGTCCCGGTGGTGCTCTGCGAGAAGGGTCGGATCGCGGGCGAGCAGTCGTCGAGGAACTGGGGCTGGATCAGAAAGCAGGGGCGTAACCCGGCGGAGCTGCCGCTGATCATCCAGAGCCTGCGGCTCTGGGCCGAGATCGCGGGCGAGCTGCCGGAGGACATCGGCTGGACGGTGGGGGGCGTGACCTATCTGGTCGAGAACGACGCCGATGCCGCCCGCTACACCGCCTGGCTCGAGCATGCGAAGGCCTATCAGCTCGACAGCCGGATGCTGTCGGTGGCCGAGACCGATGCCTTGATCCCGGGGCTTCGGGCGCCGCACCAAGGTGCCTTGCACACCGCCTCCGATGCCCGGGCCGAGCCCGCTTCGGCGGTGCCGGCAATGGGCCGGATGCTGCGGGCGGGCGGGGTTCCGGTGTTCGAGAATTGTGCCGTGCGCAGTGTCGAGCGGGCGGGCGGCAGGGTCAGCGGCGTGGTTACCGAGCACGGCCGGATCGGCTGCCGGGCGGTGGTGCTCGCCGGTGGCGCCTGGTCGCGGCTGATGCTGGAGCATCTGGGCTTCGCCCTGCCGCAGCTGCAGGTGATCTCGTCGGTGCAGCGGACGACGCCGGCGCCGCTGATCGCCGAGACCACCGTGGGCAGTGCCGCTGTCTCGATCCGCCGGCGTGCCGATGGCGGCTACACGCTGGCCAAGAGCGGGGCGGCGCGGGCCGAGATCGTGCCGGCCAATCTCCGCCATGCCCGGCCGTTCCTGCCGGTGCTGAAGCGCGATTGGCAGAAGTTGAAGTTCCGCATCGGCAGGCCGTTTCTCGACGCCCTCTTCGAAAAATCGTGGGACGGTGAGCGCGAGAGCCCGTTCGAGCGGACCCGGGTGCTCGATCCATCACCCGATCACCGGCTTCTCGATCAGGTGCTGGCCGCCGCCAGGGCCGCCTTTCCGCAGCTTGCCGAGGTCCGCTCGGCCGAGCGCTGGGCAGGTGCGATCGACGTGCTGCCGGACGAGATCCCGGCCATCGGGCCCGTTCCCGGCATCGACGGCCTCGTGGTCGCCACCGGTTTTTCCGGCCACGGCTTCGGCATCGGGCCGGCCGCCGGCAAGGTTGCGGCCGAGCTCGCCACGGGTCGCACACCCGCGGTCGATCTCGCGGCTTTCCGCCCCGACCGATTCGCCCGCTGATCGGGCTTGTCGCGTTGGCCGCACGGCGGCAGAACGGCGGGCATGACAGAGGAAACCGCAGACGTCGTCGTCATCGGTGGCGGCATCACTGGCGCCGCCACGGCCCATGCGCTCGCCCGCGATGGTGTGGGGGTGGTGCTGGTCGAGCGCTTCGGCCTCGCCGCCATGGCCTCGCGCTGGACCCTGGCAGGCGTCCGGCAGAGCGGCCGCCACCCGGCCGAGTTGCCCTTGGCGCTCGCCGCCGTCGCCCGCTGGGCCGAGCTCGGCCAGGAGCTGGGAGCGCCCACCGGCTACCGCCGCCACGGCAACATGCGCCTCGCCCGGACGCCCGAGGAGGTCGAGGTCATCCGCCGGCTGGTCGAGGAGCAGGCCCGGCTGGGGCTGGACTTGGACTTCCTGCCCTCGACCGAGGCAGTCCGTGAACGTGAGCCGGCGCTGGCGCCCACCGTGCTCGCCGCCTCCTTCTGCGCCAGCGACGGCAGCGCCGATCCGGCGCCGAGCGTCGAGGCCTTCGCCCGGGCCGCCGAACGGCACGGTGCCCGGCTGCATCTGGGCGAGCGGGCGCTGGGCGTCGAGGTCGAAGGCGGCAGGCTCCAGGCGGTGCGCACCGATCAGCGGCGGATCGCCACCGAGCGGGCGGTCATCGCCTGCGGCGCTTTCGGCAACGAGCTCCTGGCGCCGTTGGGTCTCGCGGTGCCGCTGCGCGAGCCGATGGTCACCGTGCTGCAGACCGAGCCGCTGCCGCCGCTCCTGGGGCCGGTGCTGGGTGTCGCCAATGCCGACATGGCGGGGCGGCAGGAAGCCAGCGGCCGGCTTCGGGTCACCAGTGGTGCCGGCGACTGGCGGGGGGTGCTCACCACCGAGCCAGAGCCGCGCGTCTCGCCGCCGGCCGGCAGCATCGCCCAGGTGATCGAGAAGCTCAGCTTCGTCCTGCCGGCGTTCAGGGATTGCCCGGTCCACGCCGCCTGGGCCGGCCTGCTCGATCTCACCCCCGACGGGCTGCCGGTGCTCGATCGCGTGCCCGGCACCGAGGGTCTCTTCGCCGCCATGGGCTTTTCCGGCCACGGCTTCGGCATCGGGCCGGTCACCGGCGAGATCATGGCGCACCTGGTCCGGGGCGAGCCCACCGGGTTCGATCTCGCCCCCTTCCGCTTCGACCGCTTCAACAGCGCTGGCACGCCCGAGGCCGGGCTGACGCTGCATGGCTGAAGGCACGAGCTTCGATGCGGCGGTGATCGGCGCCGGGCTGGTCGGCAGTGCGGTGGCCCTGGGGCTCGCCCGGGCCGGCCAGCGCGTCGTCCTGCTCGACGAGGGCGACGATCGCTGGCACGCATCGGGCGGCAATTTCGGGCTCGTCTGGGTGCAGGGCAAGGGGGCCGAGTCCGGCGCCTATGCCGCCTGGACCCGGGCTTCGGCCGAGGCGTGGCCGGCTTTCGCGGCCGAGTTGCAGGACGCGGTGGGGCTCGATGTGGCCTATGCCAGAACCGGCGGGCTGAGCTTGTGTCTGGACGAGGCCGAGCTCGAGGCGCGGGCGACGCTGATCCGGCGGATGCACAACCAGCCGGCGCCCGGCGCCAACGATGCCCTGATGCTCGATGCGGCCGAGGTGCACCGGCTGGTGCCCAGCCTCGGGCCGAAGGTGGTGGGTGCCAGCTTCTGTCCGCATGACGGGCATGCCGATCCGCTGCGCACCTTGCGGGCACTGCAGGCGGCCTTCGTCCAGGCTGGCGGCGGCATCCGCCGTGGCCTTCGCGTCGAGAGCATCGACGCCACTGGCGGCGGCTTTCGCCTCACCGGGCAGGTCTCGGTGATCGAGGCTGGGCGGGTGGTGCTGGCGGCCGGGCTGGAGAATGCGCGGCTGGCGCCACTGGTCGGGCTGGCCGCACCGGTGCGGCCGCAGCGGGGGCAGATTTTGGTGACCCAGCGCGTGCCCGAGCTTTGCCCTTATGCCTGTCATCGGTTTCGCCAAACGGCCGATGGCACGGTTATGCTGGGCGACACGCACGAGGAGGTGGGGCTCGATACGGCAACGACGCAGGGTGCCGCGCACGACTTGGCCGCCTATGCCGCCGCCTGCTTTCCGGCGCTGGAGCAAGCCCGGGTGATCCGTCAGTGGGCGGCACTCCGGGT
>SLRI01000124.1 GCA_007131045.1 Rhodospirillales bacterium | reverse complement strand
TGACCTCCTCCTCGCGGCGCTTGTGCCGCTCGGCCACCTCCTCGACCGTGAGAAAGCTGTAGGGTGACCATTCGAGCACGTGCACGACATGCACGGTGGCCTCGAGGAGTTGCGCCATTGTGGTCGCATGGTCGAGCGCACGATTGGAGGAATCGGTGCCGTCGAAGCCGACGACGATCGTTCTTCGGGTCATGGTCCGCTTTCCATTTTTCTTCTGGCCTCGGCGGCCGCTGCGGTTGCTCGAACAGTTCGAGCGTACTGCGCTTGTGCCGGGCAATCTCACCAAATTGCCGAACCCGGCATTGCCAATCGACCATAGATCGACAAGAAACAGACCGAACGACTTGCCGGAGATGCAGGCATGACCGTCCTGGATCGAATCGACCATGCGATCATCCGCGCGATCTCCGCCAACGGCCGCATCTCGATCACCGCGCTGGCCGATGCAGTGGGCCTGTCCAAGACCCCCTGCCTGCACCGCCTCAGACGCCTCGAGGGCGACGGCTACATCCTCGGCTACACCGCGATCACCGATCCCGAGAAGCTGGGGGCCGGGCACATCGCCTTCGTTCAGGTCCGCCTCGCCGACACCAAGAGTGCCGCCCTCGACGCCTTCAATCGCGCGGTCCGCCGCATTCCCGAAATCGAGCAGTGCCACTGCATCGCCGGCAATTTCGACTATCTCTTGAAGGTCCGCACCCGGGACATCGCCGACTACCGACGGGTGCTCGGCGAGCAAATCTCCAACCTGCCCCACCTCGCCAACACCTCGACCTTCGTCGTCATCGAATCGGTCGTCGATCGCCACATCGTCTGAAGCCAATGTCGCGGGCGGCGAGAAACCGGCGGCCCGGCAACGGAAAATTAACCCCTGACCGCTAGGCTCCACGACGTCGCTGCCGACCCGGCAAGCCGCCTCGTGGAGCCCGACAATGTCCGCCGCGACCCGTCGCACCCTGCTTTGCGCTGCCGCACCGCTGGCCATCGCCGGCCTCGGCGCGGCTGCGGCCGATAGCGGTGGCTGGGCCGGGCGGCTCACCGCGATCTTCGCCAACCCCCACGCCGCGCGCGAACTCGGCCGTGCGGTCTGGCGAAGCCTGCCGCCGGCGACGACCGAGGAAAGCCTGATCGCGGCCATTCTGGAGCGCGAGCCGACGCTCGAGGCTCTGGTCGCGGCGGGCGAGCCGGCCCCATTGGCGGCCGCGCTGCGCCGGGCGGTCGAGGCCGACTTCGCCCATGGCCGCACCCACCGCGTCGACGGCTGGGTGCTGTCGTGCACCGAGGCCGAGCTCTGTGCCCTGGCCTGGCTGAGCTGAGCGGAGCCGACCGACCATGCGCAAAGCCGCCGAACGCTCATGCTGATCGATGCCCGAACCCTGCCCGAGGGCATCGAGATCGAAACCGATCTCTGCATCGTCGGCAGCGGTGTCGCCGGGCTCACGCTGGCCCAGGCCCTGGACCAGGCACTGGCCGGCCGCGGCCTGCGCATGGTGGTCCTGGAAGGCGGCGGCCTCGACTACGACCCGGCGAGCCAGGCCCTCTACGAGGGTCGCCTCCTGGGCAATCCGGCAGCCGGCCTGGACTGGTCTCGGCTGCGCTATTTCGGCGGCACCAGCAACCACTGGGGCGGCTATTGCCGGCCGCTGGACGGCATCGATTTCGCCGAGCGATCCTGGGTTCCCGACAGCGGCTGGCCGATCGACGGCTCGAGCCTCGAGCCCTATTACGCAGCCGCGGCCGACGTTCTCGACCTCGCCGGTCCGGACTTCTCGGCAGACCATTGGCGCGGCAGCGTGGCCCCGGTGTTCGGCCGCGAGGATCTCGGACGAGCACTGCCGACCCGGATCTTTCAGCAGAGCCCACCGACCCGCTTCGGCGAGAAGTACCGGCACGTCGTCGAGCGCGGCCACGGTATCGACGCCCATCTCTGGGCAAACGTGGTGGAGATCGAGCCAACGCTACCGCCGACACGGTGACCGCGGTGCGGGTCGCCTGCCTCACCGGCAACCGCTACCGGGTGCGCGCCCGCCGCTTCGTGCTCGCCACGGGCGGGATCGAGAATGCCCGCCTGCTGCTCGCCTCCAACGCCGTCGCCGCGAGCGGCCTCGGCAACGAGCACGACCTGGTCGGCCGCTACTTCATGGACCATCCGTCCTTCGATGCCGGCACCATCACCTTCGACGGCTCGTCCGCCATCGCCCTGGCACCGCTCGGCAGTGGGGTCGATGCCGGATTCGGCCTGCCGAGGGCGGTGCAGGAACAGGAGAAACTGCTCAACTTCAACTGCCATGTCCGACCGGCGAGCCGTGACGCCTTCGATCCACCCGGCTATGCGGCATTGCGCACACTCGGCCGCGGCCTCTCCCGCTGGCGCCTGCCGGCCGATTGGCAAGGCCTCGTCGGGGACGTCGCCGCCGACCTCGGCGGCGCCGCCGGCGGGCTCTGGCAGCGGCTTTTTCGCGAGCCCGGGGTGCTCGTCGCCCACGTCTATCCGGAGGTCGCCCCACAGCGCGACAGCCGGGTCCTGCTCTCGACCGAACGGGACGCGCTGGGCGTGCCGCGGGCCGATCTGGACTGGCGGATCGGCGATATCGATCGGCGGACGATCGTGCGCGGCCTGGAGCGGATCGGCGCCGGCTTCGCCCGGGCGGGACTCGGCCGACTGCGGATCGACGAGTGGCTGCTGGAGCCCGGCTTCGCGCTACCCGAGGGCTCGTTCCATCACATCGGCACCACCCGCATGGCCGAGGATCGGCGTCAGGGCGTGGTCGACCCCGACTGTCGGGTGCACGGCATGCGCAATCTCTTCGTGGCCGGCAGCTCGGTCTTTCCGACCTGCGGCTTCGCCCCGCCGACGATGACCATCGTCGGCCTCACCCTGCGCCTCGCCGACCACCTCGCCGCGGCCGGCGAGCCGGAGAATCGAGGGTGATCGTCGTGCCCTGGCCGTCTCGTGACCGGAGCCCGGTGTCGGCGAATTGCCCGCAGCCGTCGTCAGCGGGAGACCCGCCGGCGTTGCCGGGGATGCAGCGACGCTACGCGGGCCGAGGCGTCCATCTCGGTGGTCCCGCCGTCGCTCGATCCGCTGCCTTGGACGAGCCGTTGCCGGCGGCGCCGATCGGCCTCGCCAGGCCCGGTTCTCGGCGACGCGCAGCGGACGCCTCGGGGCCAGCGCCGCCACGGCGGTCGAGCCCGCCGGTCGACCCGGGTACGTGCTTTGCCGATCACGCGCGATCACGCCCTGGTGCAGGGTCGGTCGGTTGGTCGCGCAAAGAAAACCTTAAGTCGTTGGGCAGCGATCGAGGGACCGGCGCAGGCCCCATATCCCTGCCAGGCGACAATGGTTGTCGGCGATCGGGGCCTGCAGGCGGGGTGAGTTCGGTCATGGCGTATTACGAGTTCGGCAATGTGGCGTTGGACGGGGTCACAGAGTTGCGCACCCGCGACCCGAAGATGGCCGTCGTCAATCTGGCCCAGGGCTTCTCGATCGAGACCACGCCCAAGCAGGCGCAGAAGGTCGAGAGCTTCGCCGCCGTGCTGCCGCGCGGCAGCCGGGTGTTCGTCGCCTTCATCCCGGGCGAGCGGCCCGATGCGATGGTCGCCCTGACCGAGCGGCTCGCCGCCGATGGCATGGTGCCGGTGCCGCACATCCCGGCCCGCAACTTCGCGAGCGGGGGCGCCTTCGAGCGCTACGCCCGGTCGCTGCACGCCGCAGGTGCGCGCCAGGCGCTGATGCTGGCCGGTGGTGCCGCGGAGCCCGCCGGCACACTCGAAAGCTCGCTGGAGCTGCTCGACAGTGGCGTGATGGAAGGCCTCGGCTTCGAGCACCTCTTCGTCGCCGGCCACCCCGAGGGCAGCCCCGATATCGACACCGGCGGCCTCGCACGGGCCCTGGCCGCCAAGAACGCCTACGCGCAGCGGAGCGGTATCCCGCTCACCATCGTGACCCAGTTCGGCTTCGATGGCGCGGGCATGCTCGCCTGGGCGCAGGCGATCGGTGACGCCGGCAATCGCCTGCCGATCCGGATCGGCGTCGCCGGCCCGGCCTCGCTCACCAGCCTAGTGAAATACGCCAAGATGTGCGGTGTCAACGCGTCCATGGGGATGCTCGCCAAGGCCGGTGGCAAGCTCTTCCAGCTGGTGGGCCAGGCGACCCCCGACGCGCTGATCATCGACCTCGCGTCCCGCCGCACCGGCTGGGCCGAGCTGATCCGCGACATCCACTTCTACCCGTTCGGCGGCTTCGAGAAGACCGCGCAGTGGGCCGGTGCCGTCGCCAACGGCGCCTTCACCCTGCATCGCGACGGCCAGGGCTTCACCGTTCAGGGTTGAGAGTTCGAGAAAGGATGTGGGGAGGCAGCGCCTCCCCACGCCCCACCGCTACTCGGCGCCGATGGCGCGTCACACGCTCCGGCCCGAAGTTACGGTGGGTGCAGGGAGGATCATCCTCCCTGCATTTCTTTCCTGCCTCGAGTACCGATGATGCCGCCATTGTCCTTGGTGATGACGATCGTCGTCGAGCGCGGGTAGTTGCTGCCGTGCTCCGGCCAGCGGCTGTCGAGGTCGCCCGTGGCGAACGCCTCGGGCGCGGTCGTGGCCCCTGGGTGCTGGACGTTGACGAACATCGTCCGCTGGTCGGGCGTGGTGATCACGCCGGTGATCTCCTGGCCGATCGGGCCGGTGAGGAAGCGGCGGATCTCGCCGGTCACCGGGTTGGCGCAGAGCATGGCGTTGTTGCCGAACTGCTCGAAATCGCCGGTGTTCATCACCCCCTCGCCGATGTCGGTCTGGCTCCACAGCCGGCTGTCGGCGTCGAACCAGAGCCCGTCCGGGCAGGCGAACAGGCTGTCGTCGTCGAGCGGCTCGCCCATCGCGTTCAGGCTGTTGCTGGCGGGACCGGCGATGACGAAGAGGTCCCAGGTGAAGCTGGTGCCGGCCTGGGAGCCCGTCTCGCTCCGGCGGATGATCTGGCCGAAAGCGTTCTCGGCGCGAGGGTTGGCGGCATCCACCTGCGCCAGGGTCCGCTGGGTGTTGTTGGTGAGGTTTGAACCGCCCCGGGTTTGCCGGAGGCTCCAACTCTTGAGAGGATGGAGCCATGACGACGAGATCGACGAAGTATTCACCTGAAGTGCGAGCGCGGGCCGTGCGGATGGTGTTCGAGCATCGTGCTGAGCACGCGTCTGAATGGGCAGTGATTACTTCGATCGCGGCCAAGATCGGCTGCAAGGCTGAGACGCTGCGGCTCTGGGTGCGGCAGGCGCAGCGGGATCAAGGTGTACGGGACGGCGTGACGACGGACGAGCGGGCTCGGCTGAAGGCGCTGGAGCGCGAGGTTCGCGAGCTGCGCCAGGCCAACGAGATCCTGCGCAAGGCGTCGGCCTATTTTGCCCAGGCGGAGCTCGACCGCCGGTTCAAGCCATGATTGCTTTCATCGATGAACATCGCGTGACACTCGGGGTCGAGCCGATCTGCCGGCTGCTGCAGATCGCCCCGTCGACGTACTACGCGCATCTGACGCAGCGCCGCGACCCGCAGAAGGGCTCGGCGCGAAGCCGGCGCGATGCCGCTCTGGGCGTCGAGATCAGACGGGTCTTTCAGGCGAATTTCGAGGTCTACGGAGCGCGCAAGATCTGGCGGCAGCTCGGTCGGGAAGGCAACGCAGTTGCCCGCTGTACGGTCGAGCGTCTGATGCGTTCGCTGGGCATCCAGGGCGCCGTCCGCGGCAAGGGGACCAAGACGACGGTCAGCGACAAGGCGGCACCGTGCCCGGCAGACCGCGTGAACCGCCAGTTCCAGGCACCACGCCCGAACGTGCTTTGGGTTTCGGACTTCACCTACGTCTCGACCTGGCAGTCCCCCGCCCCAGGGTTCCTTGAGACACCCTAGACGGCTTATCTGAGCCGATGGAGGTGTCGAGATGGATGACGTTGAGCGCGGCGGAGCCGCGGGCGCGGAGACCTCGAATATCGGAG
>SLRI01000483.1 GCA_007131045.1 Rhodospirillales bacterium | reverse complement strand
CCGACAACTACCAGACCCCGATTATCCTCGATAACGAGTTCTGGACCGACTACGGCGACGAGCTGCGCGAGCGGTTCGCGAGCTGGATGCTCCGCTAGGACGGGTCGCGACCGCCGGGCCTCGACGGCCCGGCGGTCGCACCACTTTTTGGCGGCGGCGGTATCGAGGAGGCTTCGAATGGCCCAGGCAACGCTCTCCGGCGACGGCACCGCGGTCCCCGCGGGGCCGATGATCAGCGCCGACGGTGTACCGCTCAAGGTCAGCCTCGCCCGCGCCGAGCGCCGCAAGCGGCTCACCGCCTTCTTCCTCGTGGTGCCGCTGCTCCTCTTCATTCTGGTCACCTTCATCGTCCCGATCGGCGACATGGCGTTCAACAGCGTCCGCAACCCGGAGGTGGTCACCTACCTGCCGCGCACCGCCGAGGCGATCCGGACCTGGGAGGACATGGACGAGCTGCCGGGCGAGCCGGTCTACGCAGCGCTGGTCGCCGATCTCCAGGCCGGCAGCGGCACCCCGGCCATCGGCCGCGTCGGTGCCCGGCTGAACTACGAGCAGAGCGGCATGCGCAGTGCCATGCAGCGCGCCGGGCGTGCCGCCAATCGTCTCGAGCCACCGTTCAAGGAGGCGCTGATCGAGCACGATCCGACCTGGGGCCAGGTGCAGACGTGGCGGGTGATCGACCGCGAGAGCTCACCCTACACGCTCAGCTATTTCATCTCCGCGCTCGACCTCACCTATGGACCCGACGGCAGGATCGTACAGGTGGCCCCCGAGCAGCGGATCTATGTCGAACTGTTCATCCGCACCTTCTGGCTCTCGATCATCATCACGTCATTGACGCTGTTGCTCGGCTTTCCGATCGCCTTTCTCATGGCGCATCAGCCGGCGCGGATCGCCAACCTGTTGATGATCCTGGTGCTCTTGCCGTTCTGGACGTCGCTTTTGGTGCGCACCTCGTCCTGGATCGTGATGCTCCAGCAGCAAGGCGTGCTGAACGACCTCATGGTCCTCACTGGCGTGCTCAGCGACGCCAGCCGCATCCAGATGGTCTACAACCAGACCGGCACCATCGTCGCGATGACGCACATCCTGCTGCCGTTCATGGTGCTGCCGCTCTACAGCGTCATGAAGACCATCCCACCCTCCTACATGCGCGCCGCCCGCTCGCTCGGTGCCAACCAGTGGACCGCCTTCTGGCGGGTCTACGTGCCGCAGACGACGGCCGGCATCGGCGCCGGCGGGGTGCTCGTCTTCATCATCTCGATCGGCTACTACATCACCCCGGCCCTGGTCGGCGGGCAGACCGGGCAGATGATCTCCAACTTCATCGCTTTCCACATGCAGCGCTCGCTCAACTGGGGGCTGGCCGCCGCCCTCGGCACCATCCTGCTGTTCGCGGTGATCCTGCTCTACTACCTCTACAATCGCATCATCGGCGTCGATCGCCTGAAGCTCGGCTAGGAGGGACGACGCATGGCCTTGCCCACCTATGCCGGCCCGCTCGAGCGCAGCTGGTACTATGCGTTCCGGATCATCTGTGCTGCGATCTTCGTCTTCCTGATAGCACCCATCCTGATCATCATCCCGCTGTCGTTCAACGCGCAGCCCTACTTCACCTTCACCCGCGAGATGCTGACCTTCGATCCGGCGGGCTACTCGCTCCGCTGGTATCAGGACTTCTGGCAGAGCGCCTCCTGGCAGGCCTCGATCCGGAACAGCTTCATCATCGCGATCGGCGCCACGATCGTCGCCACCACCTTGGGCACCCTCGCCGCCCTCGGGCTCTCGCGCTCGCACATGCCGTTCAGGGCCGCGATCATGGGGGTGCTGATCTCGCCGATGATCGTGCCGCTGATCATCTCCGCTGCCGGGATGTTCTTCTTCTACTCCAAGATCAACCTCGCCCAGACCTATACCGGCGTGATCCTGGCGCACGCCGCACTCGGCACCCCCTTCGTCGTCATCACCGTGACCGCCACCCTCTCCGGCTTCGACCACAGCCTGACCCGGGCCGCGGCCAGCCTGGGCGCCGATCCGACCACCACCTTCTTCAAGGTGACGATGCCGTTGATCCTGCCGGGCATCATCTCGGGCGCGCTCTTCGCCTTCATCACCTCGTTCGACGAGGTGGTCATCGTGCTCTTCCTCGCCGGGGTCGAGCAGCGCACCATCCCGCGCGAGATGTGGTCCGGCATCCGCGAGGCGATCAGCCCGACCATCCTCGCCGTCGCCACCATCCTGATCGCCATCTCGGTGCTGCTGCTCGTGTCGCTCGAGCTGCTACGCCGCCGCAACGAGAGGTTGCGCGGCATTCAGGAGACCTGACACCAACCCGCAGTGGACGGCAGCCGTCGTTGCGGCAATATGGCGGCGACAACCGAAAACCAATAGGAGGACACATGTCGGTCGCCCTCATCCGCTTGGCCGCCCTTGCCGGCGTGGCGTTGATCGCCTCGACGGCCGAGGCTCGCGATCTCACCATCGTCTCGTTCGGCGGCGCCTATCAGGACGCCCAGCGCGAGGTCTATTTCGCCCCGTTCACCGAGGCCACCGGCGCGGCCGTCACCGAGGACAGCTACAACGGCGGCATCGGCGTGCTGCGGGCCCGGGCCGAAGGGCCGCCCTCCTGGGACGTGGTTCAGGTCGAGACCGACGAGCTGATCCTCGGCTGCGAGGAAGGCGTGCTCGTCCCGCTCGACTGGTCGGTGCTGGGCGAGGACAATTTCCTGCCGTCCGCCGTGCACGAATGCGGCGTCGGCACGATCGTCTGGGCCACCGTGATGGGCTACGACGCCGACCGCTTCCCCGACGACCCGCCCAGCACATGGGCCGACTTCTTCGACGTCGAGGCCTATCCCGGGATGCGCGGCCTGCGCCGCGGCCCGCGCGGGGCGCTCGAGTTCGCGCTGATGGCCGACGGCGTGCCGGTGGGCGAGGTCTACGAGGTGCTGGCGACCGAGGACGGCATCGATCAGGCCTTCGCCAAGCTCGACACCATCAAGGACAACCTGATCTTGTGGGAGGCCGGGGCGCAGCCGCCGCAGCTGCTCGCCGCCGGCGACGTCGTCATGACCAGCGCCTATAACGGCCGCATCACCGCGGCCAACGAGAACGAGGGCCGCAACTTCGTCATCCCCTGGGAGGCGGGCTTCGTCTACGCGGTCGACTACTGGACGATCATGGCGAACTCGGACCAGCAGGAGGCCGCCATGGACTTCATCCTCTTCGCCAGCGATCCGGACCAGCAGAAGCTGTTGCCGCCGCACATCCCCTACGGCCCGACCCACGTGGATGCCGCAGGCCTGGTCGATCCCGATGTCCTGCCGAACATCCCGACCGCACCGCAGAACCTGCCCACCGGCCTCTTCTTCGACGAGGACTTCTGGGTCGACCGCTACGAGTCGCTGAACGAGCGGTTCAGCGCCTGGGCCGCCCAGTAATGGCGCAAGAGTAGGGGTGCAGGCCACCGCCACGGCGGCGGGCGGGCTCGGCAGCTCGAAGGCCGAGCGCACGGCGCTGAAGAAGGCACTCCGCCGAACCGAGCGGCGGCGTCAGCTCTGGGCCTTCGGGCTGACGCTGCCGCTTCTGGCGTTCCTCTTGGCGGTCTTCGTCGTGCCGATCCTCGGCATGCTCAAGCTTTCGGTCGAGAACAGCGAGCTCGCCCGGACGATGCCGGAAGCGGCAGAGGCACTCCGCGCCTGGGAGGGCGGCGGCGTGCCGCTCGAGCCGGTCGTCGCCACCTTCGCCCATGACCTGCGGGCCGCCCGCGATGCCCGGGCACTCTCCCCGGTGGCGCAGCGGCTCAACAACGCCCATGCCGGCGACCGCTCGCTGATCCAGGGCACCGCGCGGCGCCTGCCCGATGCGCCCGACGGCAGCTGGACCGCGACCCTGGCCGAGATCGATGCCGAATGGGGCGAGCCCCGGATCTGGTGGTCGCTGAAGCGCGCAGCCGAGCCCTGGACCGACCTCTATCTGCTGCAGTCCCTCGACCTGCAGCGCGACATCGACAACGAGATCGTCGCCACGCCGAGCGAACGCGCGCTCTACCGCAACGTGTTGGCGCGCACGCTCTGGATCAGCCTCGCCGTCACGGTGCTCTGCTTCGTCATCGGCTATCCCCTCGCCTACAAGCTCTCCACCCTGCCGCCGCGGCTCGCCAATCCCTTGATGATCCTGGTCCTGCTGCCGTTCTGGACCTCGCTTCTGGTGCGCTCGGCGGCCTGGATCGTGGTGCTGCAGCGCGAAGGGCCGATCAACGAGACCCTGCTCTGGCTCGGCATCCTGGCCGAGCCCGTCCAGCTGGTCTTCAACCGCGCCGGGGTGCTGATCGCGATGACCCACATCATGCTGCCCTTCATGGTCCTGCCATTGGTCTCGGTCATGAAGAGCATCCCCAAATCCCACATGCAGGCGGCGATCGGCCTCGGCGCCCCGCCGCTCACCGCGTTCTCGAGGGTCTTCCTGCCGCAGACCCGGCCCGGCATCGGCGCCGGCTGCCTCTTGGTCTTCATCATCTCGATCGGCTACTACATCACCCCGGCCCTGGTCGGCGGCACCGCGGATCAGATGATCAGCTACTTCGTCGCCTTCTTCACCCTGCAGACCGTGAACTGGGGCATGGCCGCGGCCCTCGGCAGCATCCTGCTGGTCGCCGTCCTCGCCCTCTATTTCGTCTACGCGCGGCTGGTCGGCATCGACCGGCTGAAGCTCGGCTGAGCCCGATGCACCGGCCAAGGATCAGCCTCGGCGGCACGCTCTTGTGGGCCTGGACGATCGGCACCCTCTTCTTCCTCGTGGCCCCGCTCTTCGTCATCGTGCCGCTCTCCTTCAACGCCGGCGCCTTCCTCTCTTTCCCGATGCCCGGCTGGTCGTTCCGCTGGTACCAGGAGCTCTGGCACACCCCCATCTGGTGGCAGTCCTTCAAGCACAGCCTGATCGTCGGCATCGGTGCGACAGCCATCGCCACAGGACTCGGCACGACCGCCGCCGTGGGCCTCTCGATGGCCACCTTCCGCGGCAAGAACCTCTTGATGGCGCTCTTGATCTCGCCGCTGATCGTGCCGCTGATCATCGTCGCCGCCGGCACCTATTTCTATTTCGTGCCCTTGGGCCTCGCCAACAGCCTCTGGGGCCTCACCCTGGTCCACGCCGCCCTGGGCGCCCCTTTCGTGCTGATCACGGTCAGCGCCACCCTGGTCGGCTTCGACCGCAACCTGATCCGCGCCGGTGCGAGCCTCGGCGCCCCGCCGCTCACCGTCTTCTTCAAGGTCACCATGCCGCTGATCGCGCCGGGGATGATCGCCGGCGCGCTCTTCGCCTTCATCACCAGCTTCGACGAGCTGGTCGTCGCCATGTTCCTCACCGGCCCCGGCCAGCGCACCCTGCCGCGGCAGATGTTCGACGGCATCCGCGAGAACCTCAGCCCGACGATCCTCGCCGTCGCCACCCTCCTCATCCTGTTCTCGATAGCCCTCCTGACGACGATGGAGCTTCTCCGCCGCCGCAACGCCAAGCTGCGCGGCATTCGCGAGTAGGCCGCGCGCGACTTACCGGCGCACTCGGCCGGTGGCCGGAGCAGCTATCCGAATACTATCCTATTTCGACCGCCCCGTCAAGACGGGGCCAGGGTCCTTCGGCAAATCGAGGGCCGCCGATAACCCGGCCCCGGGCCAAACGCGCCCGCCTCGCGAGCCCATGCCCGCTACGCATTGTCGAACCAACCTTTTCGGCAGCGCCCGCGACAACCTGTCCGCCCTGTGCAACGACAATTTTGATGGCTAGAGGGCGACGATTAGGATGACGGTTTTGCCGGCGTGGGTTTTGGCTGGTGGAGACGACGCCGGACGTTCGTTTTGAGGGCGTTTCGCACGTCTTTGTCGACGCGATCGAGGTCGAACCAGTGTGGATCGAAGTGGCCGCCGCACCAGCGCCTGGTTTCGTCATGCTCTGGATGCGTCGGATCGGCGATGAT
>SLRI01000100.1 GCA_007131045.1 Rhodospirillales bacterium | reverse complement strand
TGCTGCTGGCCCCGGGCTGGGCCGTCGTGGAGGCTGGCACCGGGGCCGAAATCGCCGGCGCGCGGCAGCCCGCGGCCGAGATCGCATCACCCTATTCGCTGGCGATCGCCGCCGACGGGCGCTCGGTGCGGCTCGAGGGCCTGATCGATTTCGGCATCACCCGCGACCTCACCGCGCTGCTCGAGGGGACGGACGGCGACCCGGTCGGGCTGATCCGCCTGGAGAGCCCGGGCGGCCGGGTCGCCGAGGCGCGCGGGCTGATCAAGGTGATCGAGCGGTTCGACCTCGAGACCTCGGCCGTGGGCGATTGCGCCTCGGCCTGCACGCTGGTCTACATGAGCGGCCACACCCGCTACCTCGAGCCCGGCGCCCGGCTCGGCTTTCACCGCTACGGGCTGTTCTCGCCCCTGGTCGGGCTGTTCCTCGACCCCGAGGTCGAGCTCGAGAAGGACATGGCGGTGTTTCGCCGGCACCGGGTCGCCGAGGCCTTCATCGAGCGGATCGCCGCCACCCCGCACGAGACGATGTGGTTCCCGAGCCCGGCCGAGCTGGTGCGCGCCCGGGTGGTCGACGTGCTGGGTGCGCCCGACTAGGGGCCGGTCCGCTCTTCAGCTCTCGGGTGCCGCGGCCATCTCGCCGACATCACCGGCCCGGCTCAGTGGCTCGGCGGCGAGGCGGAAATGCGGGTCGATCTGGTCCCTGAAGAAGCTGTTCTTCGACGATGCGGCGAGAAACGCCTCGTAGGTCTCTTCGGGCACGTCCTCGTAGATGTAGAGCACCGGTGCCGCGTGGAAGCGCACGGAAAGGGTGCGCGTCTCGGCGTCGTAGTCGAGCCAGCTGATCATGGTCGAATCGACATAGGGCATTGCAGCGTGCCTCCCGGAATTCGTGGCGACAAAGTCGTCGAACCATGATGTAGCGTGCAGGCGTGCCGGCCGCAATTCCATCAAAACGGCACCGCCACGGTGAACATGAAATCCTCCTCGCTCGGGTTCTCGTTGTGCACATTCGCGTTGGAGAGGTGGCCCCAGCGCAGCCCGATGCGGATTCCGTCCTCGCGGACATAGGCGATGTCGACCTCGGTGCGGACCAGGAACGTGCCGCCCAGGTCCTTGGACCCGCTCGCGAACCAGGCACCGGCACCGAGCATCGGCGTGATCATCAGGTAGCCCACGGAAAAATCGGCGAAGAGGCCGGCGAAGGTGCCGATGCCGCCGTCGGCGTTGAGCATGGCGCCGGCGGCCGGGCCGAGGCCCAAGAGCCTTCCACCGTAGCGAAGGTCGGCCTGCAGCACGCCCGTTGCCTGGCCATCGATGCCGTCCTCCGTTTCGGAGAGGGCATCGAAGACCCCGGCGCCGAACACCACCCGGTTCGCCCCCTCGCGCACCAGGCCTTGGCCGGGCGTGCCGGGTCGGGGCTCGTCGATCAACTCGAACATGGCGCAGCCGGCGAGCAGCGATGCTGCGAAAACCGCAGCGGTCAGTCGCGACAGTTTCATCGTGGGTCAGGAATCGACGGGGAAGCCCGCCGCCTCCTCGACGGCCTGCTGCAGTGTCGGGGTCGTGGCCAGCACCGGCCGACGCTCGAGCAGGGTGGCGCCCCGGGTGTAGCGGCTGGCGATACCGCCCGCCGCCTCGACCAGCGCCAGCCCGGCCAGGACGTCCCAGCTCTGGCAGTCGCGGGTGATGCAGGCGTCGAGCCGGCCGTCGGCGACATGCGCCAGGTGCAGCGCGGTCGAGCCCGAGCGGCGGTTGTCGAGACCCAGGGCATTCAGCCGGCCGATCATTCGGGCATAGGCCTCGGCGTCCTGCTTGAAGTTGAAGCTGAGGCCGACGCAGGCCTCCCCTAGCGGTCGCTCGCTGACCTTGATCGGCTGGCCGTTGCGGGTCGCCGGCTCGCCGCGCCGGCAGGCGAAGATTTCGTCGTGCACCGGGTCGTAGGTGAGCCCGATCTCGGTGACGCCGTTCACCGAATAGGACATCACGCAGCACCAGTAGGGCATGCCGCGGAGGAAATTGCCGGTGCCGTCGATCGGATCGATCACCCAAACGCCGGCTGCTGCTTGGTAGTCCTCGCTCGCCCCGTCCTCCTCGCCGATGATCGCATCCTTCGGGAAGGTGCGGGCGAGCTCGCCGCGGATCGCCCGCTCGACCGCCTGATCGGCGATGCTGACGAGGTCCTGCTGGCCCTTCTTCTCGACGCTGAGCTCGTGCCGCCGGTGAAAATAGTCGAGCGCCAGCTTGCCCGCGGCATGCAGGATCTTCCAGCCGGCATCGAAGCGGTGGGCGAGGCCAGGATCGGTCATGAGGTCTCCCATTCGTTGGCGAGGCGATGGCCCAGAAGCGAAATCCGCCGCGGCTCGGGGGTGGCGACGGCGCGCTCGATGGCACCGGTCGCCGCGAGCACCACCAGGAGTCGCCGCGCCCGGGTCATCGCCGTATAGAGCAGCTGCCGGCGCAACATGCGGCCATGTTCGCGCATGAGCAAGAGCACGACCGCCGGATATTCCGAGCCCTGGCTCTTGTGCACGGTGACGGCATAGGCCAAGGCCAGTTGTTCCGCCTGCTCGAAGCTGTAGACCACGCCGCGGTCCTCGTAGCGGACCTCGAGCAGTTTCGACGTGGTGTCGATCGACTGGATGATGCCGAGATCGCCGTTGTAGACCTCACGCGCGTGATCGTTCTCGGTCTGCATCACCTTGTCGCCCACCCCGAAGCGCACGCCGGCGCGCTCGAAGGCGACCACGGGCGTGGGGTTGAGCACCGCCTGCAGCGCCTGGTTCAGCGCCTGGGTGCCCACCGGCCCGCGGTTGATCGGGGTGAGCACCTGGATCTCGGCCACGGGCTCGAGGGCGAAGCGTTCGGGCATGCGCTGCTTGACCAGCTCGACCAGCTTTTCCTGCGCGTCGGCCTGGTCCTTGACCCGGATGCCGAAGCAGTCGGCGGCCGCATTGTCCTTGAAGGCCGGCATCGTGCCGTTGATCACCTGATGCGCGCCGCGGACGATGCCACTCTCGGCCGCCTGGCGGAAGATCTCGGTCAGCGCCAGGACCGGCAGCCGGGCGCTGGCGATCAGGTCGCCCAGGACCTCGCCCGGGCCCACCGGCGGCAGCTGGTCCTTGTCGCCGACCAAGAGCAAGGCGGCGCTGTCGGGCAGCGCCTCGAGCACCGCCTCCATCAACAAGAGATCGATCATCGAGGCTTCGTCGAGGATCAAGAGATCGAGCTCGAGCGGCCGTTCGGCGTTGCGCGAGAAGCCGCGGTTGGCGTCGGCCTCGAGCAGGCGGTGGATGGTCGAGGCCTCGTGCCCGGTGCTCTCGAGCAGCCGCCGGGCGGCGCGGCCGGTAGGCGCGGCGAGTGCTATCTTCAGCTCGAGCGGCTCGAGGCTGGTGAGCAATGCCCGTACCAGCGAGGTCTTGCCGGTGCCGGGGCCGCCGGTGAGGATCGCGAGCTTGCTCTTCAGCATGGTCTCGAGCGCTGCGGCTTGGCTCGGCGAGGGCTCGAGCGCGAGCCGCGTCTTCACCCGGACGGGCCAGTCGCCGATGAGCGTCGGGTCCCAGGGCAGAGGCTGGGCGCCGAGGGTGGCCAGTCGCCGGGTTATCCGGGCCTCGGCGCGGTCGAGCTCGGGCAGCAGGAGATAGCGTTCCGGCCCGCCGCCCCGCTCGATGCTGCGAGCGACCAGGCGGCGCTCGGCCACCACCTCGTCGAGCAATTCTGCCACCGAGGCTTCGGGCAGCTCGAGAAGGCGGGCGGCATCGCGGATCGCCTGGGCCACCGGCAGCGCCGAGTGGCCCCATTCCGTGCCCTGGCGGAGCACCTCGAACAGTCCGGCCCGCCGGCGGATGTCGGCATCGCCGCTGATGCCCAGCCGTTCGGCCAGAAGGTCGGCGGTGGCGAAGCCGATGCCGCGGATGTCGCGGGCCAAGAGATAGGGGTCGGCCAGGAGGCGCTGGATGGCCCGGTCGCCATAGGCCTCGAGGATGCGGCGCGCCCGGGCCGGGCGGATGCCCTGGCTCTCGAGGAAGAGCAGGATGTCGCGGCTCTGGCTCTCGCTGTTCCAGATCTCGCCGATGCGCCGCGCGGTCTTCGCACCGATGCCGGGCACCTCGGCCAGGCGTTCGGGCGCGGCCTCGATCACCTGGCGGAGGTTCTTGCCGAAATGGTCGACCAGCTTTTCCGCCAGGGCCTCGCCGACGCCCTTGATCACGCCCGAGGCGAGATAGGCCTTGAGCCCGTCGTCGCTCGCCGGCGGCAGGAGCGTGATGCTGGTCGCCTGGAACTGGCGGCCCCAGCTCGGATCGTCCTGCCAGTCGCCTTCGGCGCGCAGGACCAGGCCCGGCCGGCTCTCCGGCGCCCGGCCGATTACGGTGGAGGGCTCGGCTCGGCCCGGCACCTTGACCCGGAGCACGGCGAAGCCGGTGGCCGGCTGGTGGAAGACCACCTGGTCGATGGTGCCCGAGAGGACCCGGCTCGTGGTCACGTTCCCACCCTGCTCGCCCACCCCGCTCGCCGGCAGCTGCCCGTCGGCGCCGGTCCGCTTAGACTAGCCGGCTCGGGCCCGGCCGGCTAGGTGATGGTGGTGGGCAGCGGAGGATCGATTGGCGGGCATGGAGAGCATAACGGCACGGCTGGCGCCGATCGTCGCACATCGGGGTGCGTCGGCTGCCGCACCCGAGAACACGCTCGCCGCGATCCGCCTGGCCAAGACCGAGGGGGCGAGCTGGGTCGAGGTCGACGTCAAGCTCAGCCGTGACCGCGTCTGCATCCTGATGCACGACGACCATCTCAAGCGGACGACCAACGGCCGCGGCGAGGTGGCGCAGTACGATCTCGACGAGCTCCAGCAGCTGGATGCCGGGAGCTGGTTCTCGCGGCGCTTCGCCGGCGAGCGCATTCCGACGCTGGAACAGACGTTAGGGCTCTGCCTCGAGCTCGATCTCGAGCTCAACCTCGAGATCAAGCCCTGCCCCGGCCGGCAGCACGAGACGGCGCTCGCGGTCGTCGAAGACCTGCGCCGGCATTGGCCCGCCGGCCGGCCCTGGCCCTTGATCTCCAGCTTCGCCGTGGCCTCGCTCGAGGAAGTCAGGCTGCACGCGCCGGAGATGCCGCGTGGCCTGCTGATCGGCCGGCCGACGCGGCGTGGCCGCGACATGCTCGACCGGCTCGAGTGCGTGACGCTGCACTGTGACGCCCGGCGGGTATCCCGGGATCTGGTGCGCCGGCTGGCCGCCACCGGGCGGCCCGTGCTCTGCTATACGGTCAACGACCCGCACCGGGCGCGGCGGCTCCTGGAAATGGGGGTCACCTCGATCATCACCGACCGGCCGGGCGATCTGCGCTCGGCGCTCGTGGCACGCCAGCGCCCCGGTCAGTAGCGGCGCAACAGGCCGACCAGGCGGCCCTGGACCTGGACCTGATGCGGGCCGAAGATCCGGGTCTCGAAGGCGGCGTTGGCGGGCTCGAGAGCGATCGACGCTCCCTTGCGCCGGAGCCGCTTGAGGGTCACCTCGCGATCCTCGATCAGGGCCACGACGATGGCCCCGTTCTCGGCCGTCTCGCAGCGCTGGATAACCGCATAGTCGCCGTCGACGATCCCGGCCTCGAGCATCGAATCGCCCGAGATCTGCAGGACGTAGTGCTCGCCCTCCCCGAGCAGCAGGTTGGGCACCTCGATGGTACTGCTGTGGTCGGCCAGGGCCTCGATCGGCGAGCCTGCGGCGATCCGGCCGATCAACGGCACCGCCCGGTTGCCGGCATCGCCGCCATCGGCGACTCGCGGGCCGGCGCGAAAATGGCCGCGGACGATATTGCTGGCCTGGTCGCCGGCCAGTGCCTGGCCGTCGACCGGCTCCTCGGCCAGACCCGTCGTCCGGCCGGCGCCGCCCGGCGCCTCGAAGGCGGGCGAGGGATCGTCATAGGGCGAGCGGACGATCTCGAGCGCCCGGGCGCGGTAGGCGAGCCGCCTGATGTAGCCGCGCTCCTCGAGGCCGGCGATCAGCCGGTGCACGCCCGACTTGGATTT
>SLRI01000143.1 GCA_007131045.1 Rhodospirillales bacterium | reverse complement strand
GTCGACGATGTCGACGATGTCGACGATGTTGGGGCGGAGTTTCTTCGTCGTCCTGTTCCTCGCGCTGACCACGGCGGCTTGCGGCACCGACCGTCCAGGCTCGGGAGAAGGCAGCGGCCTGATCACCGACATCGAGATCGTCGGCGAGCCCGAGGAAACCGACGAAGGGCGGATCGAGGATCGACGCCTGACGGGTTTCTTCGACGACGGCCCGCTGGAAGGGGAGTTCGTTCAGGAGGTCCGCGGCCTCGTGACTCCAGATGACGACGTCACGTTTGAGGGGACCGCGGTGTTCGACGGCACGCTCGAAGGTTGCGGCCACGGCACGCTCACCCTGTCAGTGGTCGGCGAGGGTCAGGCAGGGCAGGGCCCTGGGCTTCCTGCCACCTCGGTGGAGGTCGAGGTGATCGACCCAGAGGGGAACACGCTGCCTGCCACAGGGAATGCGACCCTCCACCAGAACGCCCTGGACCTGACCTACGAGATCGAATACGAGTGCCACGGTTAGTGAGCGGGCTACACCGCTGCGCCCCTACGCCACGAAGAGCAGGACGACGAACGCGCCGGCGGCGACGAGCGCGATCCACTGCACGATCGCCACGACCGTGCGCAGGGTGGGGGGGAAGTCGCTCACAGCTTGGACCCCGGGAAGCTCGTGAAGAACCAGTAGCTGCTTGTGGTCCACACGAGCACGAGCGCGGTGAACACCGTCGCCCCCACGATCGGCAACACGAGGCCCGGCAAGCTGCGGGACCGGACGACGAGCACCTTCGTCGTGAACGCCCCGTAGAACACGAGCCCGGCGATCGAGTGGATGAACACTCGGTTCAGGCCGAGCTCAGCACGAAAGCCCAGCGCCCACAGACAGTGGAAGGCGACGGGCAGGCTGCACAGGAACGCGAGCGTGCCGGTGAGACGGTGAGCATCGCCGAGCCACACCGGCGGGGGCGGACCGATCCGCCCGTACAGCCGCATGGCGCTCAGCAGCTGCGCGACAGCGAAGAGGACGGCGAGCGTGGTCATCCAGGCCTTGAACTGGATCTGGCCCGAGAAGACCGCCGTGACCACCGTCTCACCGGTCGGATCGTGGACCCGTCCGTACACACCGAGCCCGACGGTCACGAGCATCCCGACGCCGATGGCGCCGAGCAGGGGCATCGGGATCTTGGGCCTCGTCGCGGTGACAACGGTGGAGTCCATTGCGGCCCTCCATCACAGCTGCGTTCTCCGCCTCGCGGCTCGAAACCCTAGACGACGACAGGGGTGGTTGTTAGGGTCACGCGCAAAGTGGGCTGGATACCGTGGACCATCGGCGGCGCCAGGCATCTTTCAGTGCGTGTGGTCCGCGCGAGAAGCCGGTGGGAGACGATGTGCGCGACGTGCGGGGAGCGGGGTCACCGGCGGGCCGCTGCCGACCCGTCGGGTCCAGGGCGAGCAGTTGCTGCCACGCCAACGGGCTCGGAGCCGGCAGCCAGTGCGTCGGAGCCGGTCGCCTCGGCCGCTGCAGCCGCTGAAGCCGGACGAGGCGCATGGAGCCGCGACACGCTGGCCACATGGGCCGGAGTGCTCGCCTTCATGGCGATGGCGTGGCTGTTCACAGGTGACCAGGCCGCTGCCGAGTCGCACCTCGAAGGGGATGTCTTCGACTTCGGGATCACCGTCCCCGACGAGTCCTTGACGGTCGGAGACACGATCGTCTTCACCAACTCCGGGCAACGACCGCACACCGTCACCGACCGGGGTAACACGTTCGACACGAACGGCATCGCGCCGGGAGACTCCGCATCGGTGACGTTCGACGTGCCGGGCACCTACGAGATCTTCTGCCGCATCAACCCCGTCAACATGAACGCGACCGTGGTCGTCGAGCCGGACGACGATCCACCGGAGGAGGTGCGGATCCAGACGTTCGATCCCGGCTTCGACCCTGATCCTGAGGAGACGTTGCGCTTCGACCCGCCCGAGCTTCAGGTTCAGCCCGGCACGCGGGTCACGGTTGCCAACGTGGGTGGCGCGCCGCACACGCTCACGGCGGACGACGGGTCGTTCGACACCGGTGAGATCGAGCCGGGTGCTGAGCGGGGACGCTTCGCCGGCGATCACGCATCCTTCGTGGTGGACGAGGAGGGGGTGTTCGGCTTCCGGTGTCTCATCCACCCCGAGGAGATGCAGGGCACTCTGATCGTCGCGGGCGATCCGGTCGCCGAGCCTGAGCCGGAACCACCCGACGACGAACCCGAGGAGATCGCGGATCCCGGTGCCGGCGCCGTCGAGGCGGTTGCGGTCGACATGGACGACTTCTCGTTCGTTCCCTTCGAGGTCGCGGCGCTTCCAGGCGCCGAGCTCACGTGGACGAACCGTGGGAGCGCCCCGCACACGGCGACGTTCGACGAGGTCGAGGGCCGCGTCGAAGGTCTCGACACCGGCACGGTCTCGCCCGGTGACGCGGGGGTCCTGACCGCCCCCGATGCGCCCGGTAGCTACAGCTACCTCTGCGAGATCCACCCTTCGATGCGGGGAGTGCTCGTGGTGGCGGCCGAACGCGCCCCACCGGAGGACGTGGAGGTGGACACCGACCCGGTTGACGAGGCCGACGACGTGGCCGCGCAACCACCGGCTGAAGGCGACTTCAGCACCCCGGCGCTCGTCGGCGCGATCGCCATCCTGGTGGCCGGCGCCGGCGCCATCGTGATCGCTGTGCGCGGGCGGCCCGAGGAGTCGGCCGAGGACGGGACCGGCTAGCTGACGCCCGGCCCGGCAGCTCGGCGTCGGACGGCGCTGCGGGAGAGGGAGCCCATGCTTTCACGGACTGCCCGCCTCGTCGTGCGGCGCCCCCTCCTCGTCCTCGTCGGCGCCCTGGTGATCGTCGTCGTGTGCGGTGTGGTCGGCGCCGGCGTCATCGACGAGCTGTCTCCGGGCGGCTTCGAGGACCCGAACGCCGAGTCGACCAGAGCCGCCGCACAGCTCGAGGAGCGCTTCGGTGTAGGACCCCCGAACTTCGTCCTGCTGGTCGAGGCGCAACAGGGGACGGTCGACGACCCGGACGTCGCCGAGGCGGGCGCCGCCCTCAGCGAGGACCTCGCGACCCGTGCCGACGTCCGGGAGGTGGTGTCCTATTGGCTGGTAGGCCGGCCTTCGACGTTGCGCTCCACCAACGGCACCGGGGCGCTGGTCCTGGCTCGCATCATCGGCACCGAGAGCGAGGTCCACGAGCGCGCCGACGAGCTCGTCTCCGATTTCACCCGCAGCGACGACACGATCAGCGTGTCGGTCGGCGGTAGTGCGGCGATCGCCCGTGAGTTCATCGAGACCACCGAGGAGGATCTCCGCCGAAGCGAGCGGGTCGTCATGCCGCTCACGCTGCTGCTCCTGGTGGTCGTGTTCGGGGGCGTGGTCGCCGCGAGCCTGCCGATCGCCATCGGGATCTTCGCCGTCTTCGGCGCCCTCGCGGTGCTGTACCTGATCTCGGGGCTCACCGACGTGTCGGTGTTCGCGCTCAACCTCGTCTCCGGCCTCGGACTCGGCCTCGCCATCGACTACAGCCTGTTCACCTTGTCGCGGTTCCGCGAGGAGCTGCAAGCCGGGTACACGACCGAAGAGGCGGTCTCGCGGTCAGTGCAGATCGCCGGGCGCACGGTGGTGTTCAGCGCAGCGACGCTGGTGCTCGCCCTCGCGGCGCTGAGCGTGTTCCCCCAGTTCTTCCTGCGCTCCCTCGCGTACGCGGGTGCCGCCGTCGTCGCGATTGCCGGGATCGGTGCGGTCGTGATCCTGCCCGCCATGCTGCGCTTGCTGGGGCCGCGAGTCGACAAGCTCGCGATCGTGCGGCGTATCCCCCGCTCCCGGGGGGAGGGCGCCTGGTACCGCCTGGCCACGGTGATCATGCGTCGGCCGATCCCGGTGGCGACCCTGGTCGCGCTGTTCCTCATCATGCTGGCGTTGCCGTTCCGCAACGTCGAGTTTTCGCTGCCCGACGACCGGGTCCTGCCGCCCGAGGCCGCCAGCAGCCAGACCTCGGAGGAGATCAGACGCAGCTTCGACGCCACCGGGTCCGGCGCGTTGTCGGTCATCGCACCCGACGTGGACGACCCGGTCGCCCTGGAGGACGACATCGACCGGTACGCCACGGACGTCTCCGCGCTCGGGTCGGTCGCACGGGTCGAGGGACCGACCGGGGTGTATGTGGAGGGTCAGCGCGTCGCCCCGCCCGACGAGCGGGCGGTGGCCTTTCGCACCACCGACGCCTTCTACCTCTCGGTCGTGCCGTCCGTCGAGCCGATGTCACGGCAGGGTGAAGACCTGGTGGCCGACGTCCGGGCCCAGCCGGCGCCGTTCGCCACCCTGGTCGCGGGTGATGCCGCCAAGCTGACCGATACGAAGTCGGTGATCGCCGAACGTCTCCCCTACGGGGCCGCGATCATCCTGATCGGCACGGTGGTGTTACTGTTCTTCCTGTTCGGCAGCGTGGTGGCCCCGATCAAGGCCGTGGTCCTCAACCTGCTGAGCCTCACGGCGATGTTCGGTGTGATCGTCTGGGTCTTCCAGGAGGGCAACCTCTCAGGCCTCCTCGGGTTCACCCCATCCGGCACCGTGGACATCGCAAACCCGATCCTGATGTTCTGCCTCGCCTTCGGTCTGTCGATGGACTACGAGATGTTCATCCTCTCGCGCATGCGGGAGGAGTACGACCGCACGGGCGACCACGTGGAGGCGATCGCCGTTGGTGTGCAGCGAACCGCAGGGATCCTGACCGCGTCGGCGGGGGTGCTGGCGGTCGTGTTCGTCGGGTTCGCGACTTCGGGGGTGCAGCTGCTGAAGATGTTCGGGGTCGGCCTGGCGGTCGCCGTGCTGGTCGACGCAACCCTCGTGCGCGGGGCGCTGGTGCCGGCGGTCATGCGGCTCGCCGGGACCGCCACGTGGTGGGCGCCGAAGCCGCTCCGACGCCTCCACGACCGCTTCGGCATCACCGAGCACGTCGACCTCGCCGCACCGCCGGCCGAGGAGGCTGTGCCCGCGACCCGCACCATGCCGGCTCCTGTGGGGGCCGGGGAGACCGCGGGTGTGTCCCCGGCGGACGCGGGCGCCTCGCTCCAGGCCGCGAGCCCTCGGCGCGTCGCCGACCTCGACGTCGTGCGCTCGCTCGGTAGAGACCGCCACAGCGAGGTGTTTGTGGCACAGGCTCCCGACCGCCTCGGTCAGCTGTACGTCGCGGTCCGGGTCTACGACGACGCGTTCACCCGCGACGAGTTCGACATCGCTGCCGCAGCGCTGCAGGCCTACACGTCGGTGCGCTCATCCTACCTGGCGGCGCTATACGAGTTCGGGTTGTGGCAGGGCCGCCTGTACTTCACCAGCGAGTACATCCCGCTGGGCTCGCTCAGCAACCCGGCGCAGCCGCTCAGCACGAGGCAGATGCTCCTCGCCTTGGCCGACGCGGCGCGTGCCGCCCACGACCTCCACGAAGCGGGGATCGTGCAGCGCGACCTGCGGCCCCGCAGCGTCCTGCTCGGTCCTGACCGGGCGAAGGTCGCCGGTCTGGGTATCCCGCAGCTGCTGGCCGATGGCCGACGCGATCTGCGCGCGAGCATGGTGCCGCAGACGCGGTATGGAGTGCCTGCGGGGGCGGTCGAGTACATCGAACCTGCCGTCCTCACCGGGCGGCCGGCCGACCACGCGTCGGACCTCTGGTCGCTCGGCGCCTCCCTACACGACGTGCTCGCCGGAGCCTCCCTCTACGGCGACCTGCCCGATGACCCGGCCGCGCTGTTCGCGTACGTCACCACCACTCCGCCGCAGATCAGCTCGAGCTTGTCGGCCGACCAGCAGCAGGTGGTCCGCCGCTGCATCGAGCCCGACCCCGCCCACCGCTACTCGACGGCACTGGAGTTGGCGGACGCCCTCGATCAGCTGGCCGCGACCACGGATCCGGCAGGATGAGCGGCGGCGCTGCCGGTGAAACAGGGTGCCCGTCCCGGCCTGCCTTGACTCTCACAGACAGGGTGGATGATCGCCTCGACAATGGCTT
>SLRI01000409.1 GCA_007131045.1 Rhodospirillales bacterium | reverse complement strand
TTCGCGCTCGGCCTCGGCCACGGTCACATGACGGCGCCGATCTGCCAGGGGATGAACTCGTGGTCGCCGATGCCCAGCGCCTCGGACTTCGAGGGCTCGCCGGAGGCCACCTTCAGCAAGATATCGAGGATCTCGCGGCCCTTGCTCTCGATCGTAGCCCCGCCGTCGAGGATGTCGCCGCAATTGAGGTCCATGTCCTCGACCATGCGCTCGTACATCGGCGTGTTGGTGGCGAGCTTGACCGAAGGTGCCGGCTTGTAGCCGAAGCAGGAGCCGCGGCCAGTGGTGAAGACCACGATATTGGCGCCGGACGCCACCTGGCCGGTCACCGCTGCCGGGTCGTAGCCGGGGCTGTCCATGAAGACGAAACCTCGGGTGTTCACGGGCTCGGCGTACTTGAAGACCCCGGTGAGATTGGTGGTCCCGCCCTTGGCCGCAGCGCCCAGGGACTTCTCCAGGATGGTGGTGAGGCCGCCCGCCTTGTTGCCGGGGGACGGGTTGTTGTTCATCTCGCCGCCGTTCGAGGCGCAGTACTCCTCCCACCACTTGATCCGTTCGATCAGCTTGGTCGCCACGGCCTCGCTCACCGCGCGCTGGGTCAAGAGGTGCTCGGCCCCGTAGATTTCGGGGGTTTCGGCGAGAATGCCGGTGCCGCCTTGCGCCACCAAAAGATCGGTCGCGTAGCCGAGCGCCGGGTTGGCGGTGATCCCGGAATAGGCGTCCGAGCCGCCGCACTGCAGGGCGACGGAGAGCTCGGCGGCGGAGACCCGCTGGCGCGCCACCTCGTCGGCGTGCGGCAGCATCTCCTCGATCATCGCGGTTGCCCGCTCGACGGTCTTTCGCGTGCCGCCGGTGTCCTGCATGGTCATGGTGCGGAACAGCGGGCCGCGCTCGATCTGGTAGGCCTCGAGCAGGAAGTCGATCTGGTTCACCTCGCAGCCCAGGCCGATCATGATGATCCCGGCGAAGTTCGGGTGCCGCGCATAGCCCCAGAGCGTGCGCTGCAAGGTGGCGAAGCCCTCGCCGCGGTCGGCCATGCCGCAGCCGGTGGAGTGGGTCAGCGCCACGACACCGTCGACATTGGGGTACTGGGCCAGAACGTCCTTGGGAAAATGCTGCTGGATGAAACGGCAGACCGAGGCCGAGCAGTTCACCGACGACAGGATACCGATATAGTTGCGCGTCCCCACCCGCCCGTTGTTGCGGACATAGCCCATGAAGGTGTCTCGCTCGGCTTCGGGAATCATCACCGTGTCATGGGTAGCACTGCCGATCGCGTAGTCGCGGGCGAAGTCGTGCATCTCGCAGTTCTGCACGTGGACATGATCGCCCGGCAGAATGTCGGCGCTGGCGACGCCGATGATCTGGTTGTACTTGCGGACCGGGGCGCCGTTCGCGATCTTGGTGGTCGCGATCTTGTGTCCGGCCGGAATCTTGGCGGTCGTCGTCACAGCCTCGCCGTCCAGGGTGGTTCTGTCGGCGATAGACCTGCGGGCCACGACGACGTTGTCGGCGGCGTGCAGGCGGACGGTCGAGGCGGCGGTCATCCGCGATTCTCCAAAACGATGCTTCTGGGCCTGGGTTCATTGTGCCGCAAAGTCGGCTGACAAGCCAGCCTCAGCGGGTCGAGCACCGCTCGCCATGACCGGTGCGCGTCGGGGAAGCCTTGACACCCCCCGATACTATACCTAACCCTTCGCGCCAATGCGATGCCGGCCCTCGAGTTCCCTACTGGCCCTCAGTAATGTTGGCGTGCGCGCTCGCGCGATGCAATCGATCGAGATCAAGCCCATGTACAAGAAAAGACAGGAGCCCTGACGGCATCATGCGCATTCTGCTTCTGAGTTATGAATTTCCTCCCATTGGTGGAGGTGGCGGTCGCGTCGTCGAGGGCCTTGCCCGCCAGTTGATCGACCAAGGCCATTCCGTTGAATTGGTCACCATGGCTTGGTCCGACTCGCCATCGATCGCCGCCGAGCCGAATCTCACGCTGCATCCGGTTAGTTGCCTGCGCATCCGCCCGGACCGCTGCAGTGCGATCGAGCTCGCGCTATATGTTCTGCCGGCACTGTGGGTGACGTGGCGGCTGCTCCGTCGCCGTCGCTTCGACGCGTGCCATGCTCACTTCATCCTGCCCGACGCCCTGGTGTTCTATCTGTTGCGCCAGATGGGCGGACCGCCCTTTCTGATCACGGCCCATGGCTCGGATGTTCCCGGATACAATCCCGATCGCTTCAAGCTGTTGCACCGCCTGCTCGCGCCGCTTTGGCGGCGGATCGTGCTGGCGGCCGAGCGGGTGATTTGCCCGTCGCCCACTCTCGAGCGCCTGATCGCGGACCAGCTTCCGGCAGCGCAAACCACCGTCGTTGCCAATGGGTTCGAGCCATCGCGGCTGGCAACCGTGCACGCCCGCAACCGGCGCATTCTCGTGCTCAGCCGCCTGCAGCCCCGCAAGGGTGTTCAGCATGTGGTCGAGGCGTTCTCGACCATCGAGTCCGACTACGAGCTGCACATCGCCGGGGACGGCCCGATGCTGCCACAGATCAGGGAGCGTGCGGCAGCCGATCCGCGTGTCGTGGTCCACGGCTGGGTCGACGGGGAGGATCCGAAGTTCCGGCAGCTTCTGGAGACCTCGTCGATCTTCGTGCTGTTTTCCGATTCCGAGAACTTTCCCGTCTCGTTGCTGGAAGCCATGGCAGCCGGGCTCGCCATCGTCACCACCAGCGGCACGGGCTGCGCCGATGTCGTCGGGGACACGGCACTCCTCGTGGAGCCCGCCGATATCGAGGGCCTCCAGGCTGCCCTTCAGCGCCTGATCGACGAGCCCGAGCTCGTCCGCAGCCTGGGAGTGGCCGGGCGGCAGCGAATGGTCCGGCATTTCACCTGGGAACAGATCGCCGCCCAACACATCGACCTCTATGCCGACGTCGCCGCCCGGCCGCTCGCCGCCGAGCCGCGCAGTGCAGCAGCCTAGCCCAGGGCAATCCTTGCCGAGCCTGGAGCGGCCGAGCCTGGAGCGGGTAGCGAGGATCGGCGCTTCTTTCGCTGTCCTGGCCCTGCTCGCATGGCTCGTTCCGACCGACAATTACCTCGAGGTCCTGAGCCGAGCCGACTGGCTCCTGGCATTCGCCTCCGTAGCGCTGCTGCTGCCCGAGCAGATGATCAAGGCACGCCTCTTCTGGCTGACGGCCAGGCTGCAGAATTTGGCCTTCAGCTATCGGAAGATGCTGGCCATCCAGTTCGCCACGGGCTTCTACGGACTGATCGTGCCGGGACAGGTGGGCGCCGTAGCGGCGCGCTGGTACAAGCTGCAGAAGCCGGGGCGGCAACGGGTGGAGGCGGCGGCGGTCATCGGCTTGAACCGGCTGCTCGAGACAGCCACGGGCGTGATCATCGGCTTGACCCTCGCACTCGCCGATCCGCTGGTCCAGCAGCATGTGCCGATCCTGCTGTTTCTCGCGGCAGCGCTGGTCGCATGCGGATTGGCCATCGCCGCTTTCGTCCGACCGAAAGGTCGCGAGCTGTTGAAGATGTTGGAGCGCGGTTTGCCGGCCTGGCGCCTGTTCCGTCCTTGGCGGCAGCTCCGGCCTGCGGTCGGCGAGGCGGTCGGGCGCTTCTCGAGGATGCGCCGCGAGCAGCTCGCCAAGCTGCTCTTCTGGTCGCTCTTGTGGCATGCGATAGGCATCCTCATCGTGGTGCTGGCGGCGCGTGCGGTGGGCTCGGACGTCGGCTGGACGACCCTCGGCTGGATGCGCTCGTTCCTGGCCATCGCCCTTTTGCTGCCGATCTCCTGGGCCGGCATCGGTCTGCGCGAGGTCGGCTTCGTGGCGCTGCTCGCGCCCTATGGCGTTCCAGCCGCGACCGCCGTGGCGATCGGCCTGCTCGGCTCGCTGCGGCTGGTCGTGATCGCCGCGATCGGCGGGTTGGTCGAGGCCTTGCTGCCGCGGCGCACGAGGCCCGATCCGGCTCTCGCCCCATCCCCGCGGGCGGGCCGAGCCGCCACCATGCCGGCCGCCGAACCTGGAACCGAAAGGAGCTGAACGTTGCGCGTTTGCCTGATCTGCACCGAGATCTTCGCCTGGGGCAAATATGGCGGATTCGGCCGTGCGACGCGCCTGATCGGCCGCGAACTCGCCAAGCGCGGCATCGAGGTCTTCGCCGTCGTGCCGCGCCGGCAGGACCAGCAGGCGGTGGAAAATCTCGACGGCATTACCGTCATGAGCTTCTTACCCGCCCAGCCGCAGGCGATGCTGCAGATCTTCAGGGAGATCGACGCCGACATCCACCATTCGTGCGAGGCGTCGCTCGGCACCTGGTTCGCCCAGCGGGCCATGCCGCACAAGAAGCACATGATCACCTTCCGTGATCCGCGCGACTGGCGCGACTGGGGCATGGAGCTGGCGCGGCCGTCGCTCAACTACCTGCAGGTGATCGGCAACTGGTTCTTCGAGAGCGGGCCTTTGGTCGCCAGCGCCATCCGCCGGGCCGATGCCCACTACACCATCGGCGAGTACCTCGTCGCCAAGGTGCAAGGGATGTACGGGCTCGAGGGACCGGTCGCCTTCCTGCCGACGCCGGTTCCCATCCCGCCCGAGCCCGTCAAGGCGGAAACGCCCACGGTCTGCTACCTCGCCCGGATGGACCGCCGCAAGCGGCCGGAGCTGTTTCTCGATCTCGTCGCCAAGTTCCCGGAGGTCCGGTTCCTGGCCTTGGGCAAGTCGCGGGACAAGCGCTACGACCAGTCGCTCAAGGAGTGCTACGGCAGCCTGCCCAATCTCACCATGCACGGGTTCGTCGATCAGTTCAGCTCCGACCTGCACAGCCGTTCGCTGGCCGAGAGCTGGGTGATGGTCAACACGGCGACACGGGAAGCGCTGCCCAACGCGTTCATCGAATCCTGCTCGCACGGCTGCGCGCTGCTCAGCGCCGTCGATCCGGATGGCTTTGCGACACGGTTCGGCTATGCTGCCACCGACGACGATTTCGAGCGCGGCTTGCGTTGGCTGCTGGCGGAGGATCGCTGGCGGGCCGGCGGTGCTGCCGCCCGGCAGTACATGGAGGACGTGTTCGCCGTCGACCGCGCGATGGACCTGCATCTGCAGGTCTATCGTCGGCTGCTCGATCAGCCGGTCGCACGGGCGAGGCGGGCGTCCGCTCGAGCGGCCGCAACGGCCGGCTGACCGGGCCCTGGGAACCCCCACCAGCGGCTGCACGACCCACCCGATGATCCAGCAAGGCCATTGGGTGCGAACAACGTCCGACCCTGCCCACCACGACGGCGAGCCGCTGACTTTGATCTGGTCCAAGAGAGGTTTTCGCAGGATGTCCGCGCAGGCGGGGCGGACGCTCTGGCGGCCGGTGGGCTCGCTCGCGGTGATCGCGCTCATCATCTGGCTGGTGCCCTTGGGCGAGTTCCGTGCCGTCCTCGCCCGCATCGACCCGGTGCTGGCCACCCTGGCCCTCGCCCTCGTCCTGCCGATGGCGGCGGCCAAGGCCGCCGTCTTCTGGCTCGCCGCCCGGGTCCAGCACCTCGTCTTCAGCTTCCGCCAGATGCTGGCGATCCAGCTCGCCTCGGCCTTCTACACCCTGGTCGTCCCGGGCCAGATCGGCGGCACCGTCTCGCGCTGGTACAAGCTGCAGAAGCCCGGCCGGCAGCCGGTCGAGGCGGCGGCCGTGATGCTCATGGCCCGGCTGCTCGAGACCGGCACCGCCTGCCTGATCGGCCTCGCCCTCGCCATGGCCGATCCGGTCGCCCGCTCGCTCGGCGTGGTTCCCGTGCTGGCTGCCGTCTTCCTGGCGGTCGGCGGCGGCGGCCTCCTGCTCGTCACGGCCTTCGGCCGCCGCCTCGGCCGCATCGTGGCTGCCCGCCTGCCGCGGCATCGCTGGCTGGCGCGGCTGCACGACGCCCTGCCCCGGCTGCGCGAGGCGGCTTGGCGGATGCGTCGGATGCGGCCAGCCGCGTTCGTCCTGATCGTCGCCTGCTCGGTGCTCTGGAACGCGCTGGCGCTGCTCTCCCTGGTCCTCGCCGCCAT
>SLRI01000548.1 GCA_007131045.1 Rhodospirillales bacterium | reverse complement strand
GGGAAATGCCGGGTCAGCTGCTTGGCGACGTGGCGGAAGCTGCGATAGGTGTGGCTGGAGACGACGCGGCTCAAATACGCGCTCATCGCGCCTACCGGCGGGGCGATCGACATGTCGTTGTCGTTGAGGATGATGATCAGCCGCTGCCTGAGGGCGCCGACGTTGTTCATCGCCTCGTAGGCCATGCCGGCGCTCAGGGCACCGTCGCCGATCACCGCGATGACGTTCTGCTCACGGCTGTCGAGTTGGGCCGCGATCGCCATGCCGAGCCCAGCCGAGATCGAGGTCGAGCTGTGCGCGGCGCCGAACGGGTCGTAATCGCTCTCGTCGCGCTTGGTGAAGCCCGAGAGCCCGCCCGGCTGGCGGAGTGTCCTGATCCGATCGCGCCTGCCGGTGAGGATCTTGTGCGGGTAGCACTGGTGCCCGACGTCCCAGATCAGCCGGTCGTAGGGGGTGTCGAAGACGTAGTGGATGGCCGTCGTGAGCTCGACCACGCCGAGCCCGGCGCCGAGATGCCCACCGGTCACCGAGACGGCGTCGATGGTCTCCTGCCGGAGTTCGTCGGCGAACTGCCGCAGCGAGGCGGGCTTCAAGCGGCGCAGGTCGCGCGGCTCGTTGATCTGGTCGAGGAGGGGCGTGCTGGTCATCGGTCGGCACCGTTCGTGTCGTCAGGGGTTCATCTAGGGCGGCTCAGTAGCTGCGGTCGATCACGAAGCCGAAAAGCATGCGCAACAAGGTCGCACGTTCCGCAAATCTGTCAAGCGAAGTTGACGCTTCGTTGTGTAAACTTTTCAATTCGGCCTCGGCGCCCTCGATCCCGAGCAGGCCGACGAACGTCGCCTTGCCGGCATCGTTGCCGACATCCTTGCCCACCGCCGCCGCATCGCCGCGCACGTCGAGGAGATCGTCGGCGATCTGGAAGGCGAGGCCGAGCCGGTCGCCATAGGCGAGCAGCGCCTCGCGATGGGCATCGCCGGCATCGCCGAGGATGCAGCCGGCCTCGCAGGAAAAGCGGATCAGCGCGCCGGTCTTCTTCGCCTGCAGCTCGCGAATGCCGGCGAGATCGAGCTCGAGCCCGTCGGCCAGAAGATCGATCATCTGCCCGCCGCACATCCCCAGCGGCCCACTCGCCCGGGCCAAGCCCCAGGTCAAGGCGCGGCTGGTCCGCGCCTCGATCTGCAACAGCGGCCCGGCCAGGACCTCGAAGGCCAGGGCCTGCAGGGCGTCGCCCGCGAGGATCGCCGTGGCCTGGTCGAAGGCGATATGGCAGGCGGGCTTGCCGCGCCGTGTCTGCGCATCGTCCATGGCGGGCAGGTCGTCGTGGATCAGCGAATAGGCGTGCAACAGCTCGATCGCGGCGCCGACCGCCAGCGCCTGTTCGGCCGGGACGTCGAAGAGGTCGGCGGTGGCCCGGACGAGATACGCCCGCACCCGCTTGCCGCCACCGAGCGCGCTGTAGCGCATCGCCGCGTAGAGCGGTGCGGCATGGCCCAGGGCCTCGGGCAGCACGGTCTCGAGCCAAGCATCGACGGCCGCGGCATTGTCCTCGAGCGACGCTCGGAAGGCTGCTGCCGACGTCACCGTCTCAGGCCGTGCGCGGGCGGTCGAAGGCAATGCGCAAGCGCGTGCCGGTCGCCTCGGCGAAGCGCTCCAAGGTGCGCGTCGTCGGCTTGACCCGCCCGCTTTCCAACCGTGCGATCACCGCCTGCGTCGTGCCCATCCGCTCGGCCACCTGCTCCTGGGTGAGCGCCGCTTCCGCCCTCGCCCGGATGAAGGCGTCGGCGAGCGTGAATTCCTCCTCCAGTGCGTCATAGGCCTTCACGTAGTCCGGGTTCTTCAGCCATTCCTGATGGAGTTCCCGCGCGGTCGTGTTCCGCTTGCTCATCGCACCTCCTCCGCCCGCCCGAGGGCCAACTCGATCTCCCGTCGAGGCGTTCGCTGGGTCTTCTGGTCGGATCGCGGCCCCTGCCGGCATCCGGCTCAAGCCTCGTCCTCCGGCTCGAGCTTCGGCTTGCCGTTCTTGTCGAAGGTGATCCGCTCGACCCGGAGCCGCGCCTCCTCGAGCTTGGTGGCGCAGTGCCGGCGCAGGGCGGTGCCGCGCTCGTAGGCGGTGATCGAGGCCTCGAGGTCGAGCTGGCCACGCTCGAGGCGCTGCACGATGGCCTCGAGCTCGGCCAGCGCCGCCTCGAAGCTCAGGCTCGCGATCGCCGGTTCGGCTGCTTCACTCATGCGCGCGCTCAAGGCTCCTCGGCCAGGGCTTCGAGATGGGCGAGAACACACCTCGCCAAAGTGGGCGGATCGTAGCCGCCTTCGAGCACCGCGACCACCCGGCCCTCGGCATGGCGCTCGGCCAGTGCCGTGATCTCGCGCGTCGCCCAGGCGAAATCCTCGTCGCCGAGGCGCATTTGCGCCAGCGGATCGACCGCATGCGCGTCGAAGCCCGCCGAGATCATCAAAAGGGCGGGAGCGAAGGCGTCGATGCGCGGCAGGATGCGGCTCTCGACCAGCCGCCGCCAGGCCGCCGAGCCCATGCCGGCCGGGCACGGCGCGTTCACGATGTTGCCGAAGGCGCCGGATTCGTGGGCGGCCCCGGTGCCCGGGTAGAGCGGCATCTGGTGGGTCGAGAGATAGAGTGTCTCGGGATCGTTCCAGAAGGCCGCCTGGGTGCCGTTGCCGTGATGCACGTCGAAATCGAAGATGGCGATCCGCCCGATCCCGTGCGCGTGGCGGGCCTGCATGGCGCCCACGGCGACGGTGTCGAAGAGGCAAAAGCCCATCGCCCGGTCGGGCTCGGCGTGGTGGCCGGGCGGCCGCATCGCCACGAAGGCACGCTTGGCCTCGCCGGCGATCAGGGCGTCGACCGCGGCGCAGGCCGCACCCGAGCCCCTGAGCGCCGCCTCCACCGAGCCGGGGGACATGGCGGTGTCCGGGTCGAGCTGGCGATAGCCGTCCTCGGGCTCGGCCTCGAGGATGCGCGCCGGATAGGGCGCCGGGTGCACCCGCTCGATCTGCGCCATGCTCGCGGGCGGTGCCTCGCGGCGCTCGAGGAAGGCCGGCGCCCGCTCCTGCAGCAGCCGCTCGATCGCCACCAGCCGCCGGGCGGCCTCGGGGTGGCCGGGCCCGGCATCGTGGGCCAGGGCCGAGGGATGGCTGTAGTAGAGGACGTTCAACGAGGGCTCTCTCGGTTGGGGATGCAACAATGGATCGACAGGGACACGGGCTCAGGTGCCGAAAACGCCCGGTCGGCGCAAGGGCCAAAAGATAAAGGTTGCACGGACGGCGCGCGCGGGCAAATTGTCTCGCCATTAAACAATAAACAACCCATCAGGGGGACCAACGATGACCAAGCGACAGACGCTCGCAGCCGTGGCCTTGGGCGCCGGCATCGCGATGACCGCCGGCATGGCCGAGGCGCAGCAGGTTCGGCTGATGACCGGCCCGCAGGGCGGCTCCTGGTACCCGCTCGGTGGGGCCATTGCCAACATCGCCGACAAGCACGGCATCGGCGTCCAGGTGCTGCCGGGTGCCGGCATCGCCAATGTGCTCGCGGTCTCGCTCGGCCGCGCCGATCTCGGCTTCGGCAACTCGATCTCGACGGTCGACGGTGTCGCCGGCCGCCCGCCTTTCGAGGCGGTGGCCGAGAACGTCTGCAACGTCGCCACCCTCTATCCGCAGTATTTCCAGATCGTCGTGAATGCCGATTCCGGTATCGAGTCGATCGACGACGCACGCGGCAAGTCGATCGCCATCCAGCCGGTCGGCAACACCGCGGAGGCGATCAGCGCCCAGTTGTTCGAGGTGCACGGCATGACCTACGACGACATGAGCCGGGTCAGCTTCGTCTCCTATACCGACGCCGTCTCCTTGATGAAGGACAGCAACGCCCAGATGTTCACGCTCGGCACCACGGTGCCGGCCTCGGCGGTGATGGATCTGGCCTCGGCGCGCTCGATCAAGCTGCTCGAGCTGCCCGACGACAAGTTCGAGGCGATGCGAGAGCTCAACCCCGGCTATTCCAAGCTCACCATTGCGGCCGGCAGCTATCCGGGCCAGGACGCGGATGTCGACGTCGTCGGCTACGCCACCCACGTCATCGCCCGCTGCGATCTCGACGAGGACGTGGTCTATCAGATCCTCGAAGGCATGGTCGAGGACATGGAGGACCTGGTCTCGATCGTCCGGGTGATGAGCGACACCACGCTCGAGGTGATGGCCACCGACACCGGCGTGCCGCTGCACCCGGGTGCCGAGCGCTTCTACCGAGACCACGGCGTCATGTAGGCACAGCCGCCGCGGCCCGCCGTCCGCCACGGGCGGCGGGCCGTTGCCGTTCCTTCGAGCCGCCGACCTCTCCCGAGAAGGCGCCGCCGCCATGCTCCTGCCGGCCTGGACGACCCGCTGGGCGATCACGATCGTCGCCGTCTCGATGTCGGTCTTCCACCTCTATGTGGCGTTCGTCGGCCCGCCCGACGCCTACGTCATGCGCGGCATCCACGTCGCCTTCGCGCTGGTCCTGGCCTTCTTGATCCTGCCCGGCTGGAGCACCAAGGCCGAGCGTCCCGGCATCGTCGATGTCGCCCTCTTGGCCGCAGCCGCGGTCTGCGCGCTCTATCCGATGTGGAACCTGCAGTACATCACGACCCGGATGTACTACGTCCACGACCCGATCTTGTGGGACTACATCTTCGGCATCGGGCTCATCGCCTTGATCATGGAGGCGACCAGGCGGGCCACCGGCTGGGCGCTGCCGATCACCGCCGCCCTCTTCCTGCTCTACGGCCTGACCTGGGGCAACCAGTCGATCGGCATCATGCTCGATCAGCTCTACCTCACGACCGAAGGCATCTTCGGCATCCCGCTCTACGTCTCGGCCACCTACGTCATGCTCTTCATCCTGTTCGGCGCCTTCGTCGAACGCTCGGGTGCGGGGCAGATGTTCATGGACTTCGCCCTGGCGCTGGCCGGGCACACCTCGGGCGGCCCGGCCAAGGTGGCGATCATCACCTCCTCGCTCTTCGGCACCGTCTCGGGCTCGGCGGTCGCCAACGTGATGACCACCGGCACCTTCACCATCCCGCTGATGAAGCGCACCGGCTACCGCCCGGCCTTCGCCGGTGCCGTCGAGGCCGTGGCCTCCACCGGCGGCCAGCTGATGCCGCCGATCATGGGGGCTGCCGCCTTCGTCATGGCGGAGTTCCTCGGCACCTCCTATCTCACCGTCGCCGCCTTCGCGATCCTCCCGGCCCTGCTCTATTACGTCGCCGTCTTCATGGCCGTGCATTTCGAGGCGAGGCGCGTCGGGCTCGTCGGCCTGCCCAAGCCCGACCTGCCCAGGCTCGGTGAGGTGTTCAGCGAGCGCGGCCACCTCTTCCTGCCGCTGGTCGTGATCATCGCCGTGCTGCTCTCGGGCTACAGCGCCGCCTTCGCCGCCATCTGCGGCATCGCCTCGGTCATCCCCACGACCTGGCTGCGCGCATCGACCCGCTGGACCTTCACAGCAAAGGCGATCGTCGAGGCGCTCGAGGCCGGGGCCAGGAACACCATCGTCGTGGCGCTGGCCTGCGCCTGCGCCGGCATCGTCATCGGCACCATCACGCTCACCGGCCTCGGCCTCAGCTTCACCAACGTCGTCCTCAAGCTCTCGCACAACATGCTGCTGCCGGCGCTGCTCTTGACCATGGTCGCCGGCATCATCCTCGGCATGGGCCTGCCCACCACGCCGGCCTACATCGTCCAGGTGGCGCTGCTCGTCCCGGCCCTGGTCCGCCTCGGCGTCCAGGTCGAGGCGGCGCATCTCTTCGTCCTCTATTTCGCCGTGCTCTCCGCGATCACGCCGCCGGTCGCCATGGCGGTCTACGCCGCCAACGGCATCTCGAGAGCCGGCCTCCTGGAGAGCAGCTGGGCCGCGGTCAAGCTGGGCCTCACCGGCTACATCATCCCCTTCATGTTCGTCTTCGGGCCCTCGCTCTTGATGATGGGTCCCTGGCCGATGATCCTCTTGACCATCGTCACCGCCACCGTCGGCGTCACGTGCCTCG
>SLRI01000087.1 GCA_007131045.1 Rhodospirillales bacterium | reverse complement strand
GTCACGGTCGAGCCGATGACGGTCTGCACCACGGTGGTGTCGGTGGTGATGCGCGAGAGGACCTCGCCGGTGCGGGTCGTCTCGAAGAAGCCGGGCGGCATCCGGATGATGTGGCTGTAGACCTCGCTCCTGATCCGCGCCACCACCCGCTCGCCGAGCCAGGCCACGAGATAGGAGCGCAGATAGGTGGCGACCGCGAGCGAGAGGATGACCAGGATCGAGGCGCGCAGCGCGTGGTCGAGGGCCTCGGCGCGCTCCGCGGCGAAGCCGCTGTCGATAAGGTAGCGCAGCCCGACCCCGAGCGAGAGAACGGCAGCGGCGGCGATCACCAGGGCCAAGAGCGCCCCCGCCACCTGCAGGCGATAGGCGGCGAGGTAGCCGGCGAGGCGGCGCAACTGGCGAAGATCGCGGCTCTTGACCCGGTCCTGGGCGTCGCCGTTCTGCTGCATTCGAGCCTTCCCTAGTGTCCATCCACTGACCGGCACCCGAGGTGACCGGGCCGTGCGCCGCCGCCACACCATCTCAAACGCGTGCCGCCGGAAACGCGTGCAGCAACGTCCGCCGAGACTTGAGTTCGCCGCGGCGCCCCGCTATATACCGGCGGCCTTGGCTAGAGGAAAGTTCCCGTGAAAAAGGATATCCACCCGTCGTACCACGAAATCAACGTGGTGCTGACCGACGGTACGACCTACAAGACCCGTTCGACCTACGGCTCGCCCGGCGACACGTTGACGCTGGACGTCGACCCGAAGTCGCACCCGGCCTGGACCGGCGGCTCGATGCAGCTGCGCGAGCGCGGCCAGGTCGAGAAGTTCAACCGGCGCTTCCAGAGCTTCCGCCGCAAGGCGTGAGCCGGCGCCTTCGTCTCGGAGAGATCCCATGAAAGTTCGCAATTCGTTGAAGACGGCGAAGGCGCGCCACAAGGACTGCCGACTCGTTCGGCGCAAGGGCCGCGTCTACATCATCAACAAGAAAGACCCGCGGTTCAAAGCCCGCCAGGGCTGACACCAGAGCCCGAGTAGCGCCGAAAGAGCCGGGCAACGTCCCGGCTTTTTCTTTCGGCCCGGTTTTTTCTCTGGCGTTGCGGTCGAGCGGGGGAAGGCAGGTCATGGTCGAACCAGCAGCAGAAGCCTTGTTGCGGCGGATGTTCGATGCCGCGGTCGCCGCCGCCATGCCGGCCCGCGCGGTGCCTGCGCATTTGCCGCAGCCGGCTACTGGTCGGACCGTGGTGATCGGCGCCGGCAAGGCGAGTGCCGCGATGGCGGCCGCCGTCGAAGCCCACTGGCCGGGTGACTTCGAGGGGCTGGTCGTCACCCGCTACGACCATGCCGTGCCGTGTGAGCGGATCGAGATCGTCGAGGCGGCGCACCCCGTGCCCGACGCGGCTGGCGAGCAGGCTGCCCGGCGGATCCTCGAGATGGTGCGGGGGCTCGGCCCGGACGATCTGGTCCTGGCGCTGATCTCGGGCGGCGGCTCGTCGCTCCTCGCCCTGCCGGCGGGCGGGCTGACGCTCGACGACAAGCAGGCGGTGAGCAAGGCGCTGCTCCGCTCCGGCGCCTCGATCGACGAGATGAACTGCGTGCGCAAGCACCTCTCGGCGATCAAGGGCGGCAGGCTGGCGGCAGCCGCACACCCGGCCCGGCTGGTGGCGCTGATGATCTCCGACGTGCCGGGCGACGATCCGGCGGTGATCGCGTCCGGGCCCACGGTCGGCGATCCGACCACCCGGCAGGACGCGCTGGGCATCATCGCCAAGTACGCCATCGACCTTCCCCCTCACGTCAGGGCGCATCTCGAGAGCGACGCCTGCGAGAGCATCAAGCCCGACGATCCGAGCCTCGGCAAGGTCGAGAACGTGCTGATCGCCACGCCGCAGGGCTCGCTCGAGGCCGCGGCCGCCGTGGCGCGCGAGGCCGGCGTCACACCGGTCATCCTCGGCGACAGCCTCGAGGGCGAATCCCGCGACGTCGCCAAGGTGATGGCCGGAATCGCCAAGCAGGTGGTCCGACACGGCCAGCCGGCGCCGAGGCCTTGCGTGCTGCTCTCCGGCGGCGAGACCACGGTCACGGTCAAGGGCGACGGGACCGGCGGGCGCAATGTCGAGTTCCTCCTCGCCCTCGCCGTGGCGCTGCAGGGCGAGCCCGGCGTCTCGGCCCTAGCGGCGGATACCGACGGGGTCGACGGCGCGGCCGAGGTGGCGGGTGCGTGGATCACCGACGCCACCCTGGCCCGGGCCGAGGCCTCGGGTATCGATGCCAAGGCGAGCCTCGCGCGCAACGACGGCCACGGCTTCTTCGCGGCCCTGGGCCAGCAACTGGTGACCGGCCCGACGCTGACCAACGTCAACGATTTCCGCGCCGTCCTGATCCGCTGAACAGGGCGCATCAGGTGGCGCATCAGGCGGCCAGGGACAGGCTCTATTGGTCACCGGACAGCGCCAATCTGGTGGTCCGGATGGCGCTGCACGAGCTGGCTGTGCCGTTCGAGGCGGTGCTGGTCGATCGGGCGGCAGCCGCGCATCGGCGCCACGACTATCTGGCCCTCAACCCGCAAGGCCTGCTCCCGGTGCTGACCACCGCGAGGCAGGACGCGCCGCTGTTCGAGACCGCGGCCATCCTGCTCTATCTGGCCGAGCGCGAGGCGGGGCTGCTGCCGGCCGAGCCCGCGACGCGGGGCCGGCTGCTGAAGTGGCTTTTGTTCATCTCCAACACCTTGCACGCCGATCTTCGCATCCTGTTCTATGCCGAGCGCTACACGGTCGACGCGGCCGGCGTTGCGGCCCTGCGGGCGGGCGTGCGCCGGCGGGTGGACGAACACCTCGTGCTGCTCGACCGGGAAATCGCGGCCGGAGGCGGGCCCTGGCTGCTCGGCCCGACGCTCACCGTGCTCGACCTCTACCTCGCCGCCTGCGTGCGCTGGGCGCAGCTCTACCCGCCGGGCGAAGCGCTCTCGACGGACACCATCCGGCCGCTCGCCGCACTGGTCCGGCTGCTCGAGACGCTGGCCGCCCGGCCGGCGATCATCAGAGCCTGCGCGGAGGAGGGGATCGAAGCCCCGCTCTTCCTCGCACCGACGCTGCCGCTGAATTGCGGCTGATCGCGCGCCATGCTGCTGCTGCCCTTCTGGCTCGATGCCTTCGGCGTCTTCGTCTTCGCGCTCAGCGGGGCGATCGTCGCATCCCGCAAGCAGCTCGACATCGTGGGCTTCGTCTTCGTGGCCTCGGTCACCGGCATCGGCGGCGGCACGTTGCGCGATTTGTTGCTGGGTCGTGACCCGGTCTTCTGGATCGCCGCCCCCGACTATCTCTATGTCACCACGGCGGCGGCCGTGCTCGTCTACTTCACGGCACATCTGGTCGAGCGGCGCTACACGGTGCTGCTCTGGGCCGATGCGATCGGCCTTGCTCTCTTCTGTGTCCTGGGGGCGCGGATCGCGCTCTTGACCGGCACCGGTCCCGTGGTCGCGATCCTCATGGGGGTAATGACCGCGACCATGGGTGGGCTCATTCGCGACGTGATTTGCGGCGAGCGGCCGTTGATTCTCGAGCGCGAGGTCTACGCCACGGCGGCAGCCTTGGGGGCGGCGATCACGGTCGGCATGCTGGCATTGGGCCTGCCGGGTGTCGCCGCCGAGGCTGCCGGCATCGCTGCTGCCCTGGTCGCCCGCGGTGCCGCCATCCGCTTCGGCCTCAGCGTGCCGGTCTACAAGGCGCGCCCTGGCCGGCCGCCCGATATGCCCTAGCCTCGGTGTCCGATGGACGCCGATCGGTCGTCGCGCCGCGCTGTCGGGGCGCCCTTTGGCAAGTGCCGGCGGATGGACCACGGTTGGCGCGGATGCGTCAGCGGACACTCCTCCCGCCGTCGACCGGGACGGCAAGGCCGGTCATGAAGGAGGCGTCGCCGCTGGCCAGGAAGGCGATGACGGCGGCGATTTCCTCGGGTGCGGCGATCCGGCCCATGGGTTGCCTTGCCGCCATGGCCTCGCGAGCCGCCTCGGGGTCAGGAGACCGCGCGAGAATCACGTTGACGATTGGTGTCTCCACCGGGCCCGGGCAGACGCAATTGACGCGGATGCCGTCGTTGACGTGCTCCATTGCTAGCGCCTGCGTCAGGGACAGGATGCCGCCTTTCGACACGCTGTAGGCGATCGCTCCGGGCACGCCGGTGATCGCGTTGATCGAGGAGAGATTGACGATTGCCCCGCCGTAGCGCCGTCGCATGGCGGGTATCGCGGTCCTGCAACCGAGGAAGGTGCCCCACAGATTGACCGCCATCACCTCCTCCCAGAGCTCGGAGGTGGTGTCGAGCGCAGCGCCGGGACGGTGAATGCCGGCATTGTTGACGAGGATGTCGAGTCCGCCGTGCGTGTCCTCGGCATAGCTCACGGCGCGTTCCCAGTCGGCCTCGGAGCGGACATCCAGCACCAAGCAGTCGCGCGCGGCGGTAGAGGTCGCCGTCTGCGCTCGTTGGTGTTCGTCCGCCACCCCGGCAATCACAACGGCGCCCTCGCCAGCGAGACGCTCGGCCACACTGGCACCGATCCCTGTCGCCGCTCCGGTGACGAGTGCGATGCGGCCTTGTAGTCGGTCGGTCATCGTGTGGTCCTCCGGCTTCTCGCAATCATACCATCAACCGACCGGCAGTAGGAACAGGCGCTAAGCGCCCGCGGCACCGCTGAAGTCGATGTCCAGCGCCACCGGGCAATGCCAGCTCGCCGCCGGCGACAGCCAGCCGACCCGCGGATAACGCGGGCCGGTATAGCGGTCGGCGCGGAACGGCAGGCCGGCACGGATGATGTCGGCACGGCTGCCCTGGTTGCGCCGGGCGAGCGCCGGCGAGACGAGGATCTGATCCGGGCGCCCATAGCGATTGGCCGCGAGGTCGAAATGGGTCCAGCAAAGGGGGCCGGGACCGGTGAGATCGACGGCGAATCCGTCGTCGAGGAGGGCGCCGAGCGCGTGGTCCGGACGCGGCTGGCCGCGGGCGTCCTCCGGCTGGTCGGCAAGATTGCCGAGCACCACCCACTGGGCGTCGGCCGGCTCGGCATAATGCTGCTCGATCACCCGCCGGACCGCTGCGGCCTCCGCCTGGCGCCGGCGGCGTCCGGGATCGCAGCCGGGCAGTGACGCCGAGCCGCTCGCCGAGGGCTCGAAATGACAGACGAAGAGATCGAGACGGCGGCCCTGCTCCTCGACCGTGGCCTCGAGGCAGTCGCGGCTGAAGACCGAGGTGTCGGGCTCGACATCGTGCGGCGGGGTACGAGCGATCTCGGCGAAGCCGAGCTTGCGATGGCTGCGGGCGTGGACGATCGGAACCTGGGCGATCAGGGCCGGATGGCCGGCCTCGGCATCGTTGCCGCCCAGCCACAAGGCGTGGCGATAGTGCCGGCCGGTCGCCCTGTCGAGCGCCCTGACGAACAGTTCCAGGGCACCCGGGTCGGACACCCCCAGCAGCGCCACCACATCGGCCGCGGTGTCACGGACGGCCAACGCCTGCAGGACCAGCCGCTCGGTCATCCGCGACCGCTCGGTCGTCACCGCCAGGCCCTCGGTGTCGAAGCACGCGAGTCTCAGTCCGGGCATGGCCCATTCTCCCTTTGCCTCTGCGCAGGAGAGTGGGGGCAGGTGGTTGACAAACCGTTACCGCCGCCGGCCGATGCGCTCTGGACCGTAGCAGCGTACGTTTCTCAGGCGGCCTTCGGCAAATCCGGCACCTTCTCGACCACCTCGAAGGCGTCGTGGCGGACGTGGTTCTCCTTCATGTGCTCGCGCAGAAGATCCTCGGTAATCGTGCCGTTCTCCAGGCATTCCTTGAGCAGGCCGAAGAACAGGTTCTCCTGCGCCTTGTCCGGATGCGCCTTGTAGTTGCCGAGAAAGGCGTATGGTCCGAACAGCTTGCGCCGAAGGAACATGATCCAGGCGACGACCGAGTAGGGATTACCCTCGGCCGGGACGAAGTCGACCGGCAGGCCGGTCTTCCAGGGCTGCGTCTTGCGCTTGGTGTTGTGGATCATCCGGGTCTCGGGCCCGAGCTTGTCGAAGTCGTTCCACTCGTGACCCAGGATGCCGATGCTCTCCG
>SLRI01000346.1 GCA_007131045.1 Rhodospirillales bacterium | reverse complement strand
TGCGGGCGGCGACCGGGTCCGCCGCGACCCCGTAGCCCTCGCGATAGCAGCGGGCGAGGTTGTTCATCGCATTGCCGTGCCCGAGCAGGGCACCGGAAAAATAAGCCGCGAACGCTTTTTCGGGATGATTCGGCAAATCGCGGCCGGAGCGGTACTCGTTGCCGAGGCTATCGAAGGCCTCGACATTGAGAGGCTCGGCAAGCTGCTCACGGAAGAAGGCGCTCTGGGCCGGTGACAAGTCGCTGACCGCAAGTCCACCGCCCCGCAGCAGGTCACCGCATGCTCGGATTTCGGCGTCGATCGCACTGCCGAGCGGCTCGACCTCGGCCGCGAAATAGTCGGCGAAGCAGCCATGATCGGCGATCAGCGATCGATCGAGGGTGTCGGATTGCGCGGCCAGGCAGCCTTCCCGCGCCCCCCAGATGCACCATTTCCCCCAAGGCGCGTCGCTACCGATCATCAGCCACGCCATAAGTCGACGCCAGCGTTGCGGCGGCAAGGCCGTCGCGAGGTTTGCCAGACCCGAGGGCTCGCCCGCCAGGAGCCCCAGCCGCGCGCCCTCGCGAAACCCGCTGCGGTAGGCCTGAAGCGGCGAGCCGTTGACGTGACAGGTGCCGAATACACGGGCCTGGATGATGAAGCCGAAGTCCTCGTCGAGATCGAGATGGCTGTCGTCGTCGCCCTGCCATGCAGCGAGTATGTGGCGCGTCCAGGACTTGACGGCGCCGCCGTAGGCTACCCCGTTGACGACGTTGCGGGTCGGCCACGACAGTATCAGGGCGCTGTTCAGCTCATCGTCGCTCGGCTGATGATCGAGGAGCGTTGGATCGATCAGGCAGTCACCGTCGACGGTGACGAACCGCTCCGTGGTCGCGAGCCGGGCGGCGGCCTTGTGGGCCGAGACGAACCCCTTCACGCCGTGAACCCGAGATGCCTTCGGCACGAGACGCCGCAACGCCTGCCAATGCGCTTCGGCATTCGGCTCGTCATAGCTGATGAAGACGAATGACAGCTCCCCGATGCTGCCCATTGCAGACCGTCACGTACCTTCGGCAGGCATCGGGCCTTCGGCAGGCATCGGGCCTTCGGCAGGCATCGGGCCTTCGGCAGGCATCGCGCCTTCACGCGGGATTGCGGCGAGGTCAGCGAGCGCCGCATCGGCGTCGTTGCTGCCGGCGCGCGCGGCACGCTCCAGCCAGTAGCGCGCGCGATCGGGGTCGCCGTCGGCCAGCGCCTGCCGTCCGAGCCGCAAGAGCGCCCACTGGTTGTCGAGTGCCGCCGCATGGAGCACCCAGTTCTGCGCCTGCACAGGATCCCGTGTGACCCCGGCGCCGTCGCGATAGCAGCGGGCGAGGTTGTTCATCGCATTGCCGCTGCCGAGCAAAGCCCCGGCGAAATAGGCGTCGCACGCCTTTTCCGGATCGTTCGGCAGGTCCCGCGGTGACGATCGGTAGAGATTGCCCAGGGTATCGAATGCGGCAACGTCGATGCTGCCCGTCAGCTGCGCGCGAAAAAAAGCGCTGGCCTGCGGGCCGAGGTCCGCAACATCCAACCCCGCCGCCCGCAGCCGTTCGCCACGCCGGCGCAGGATCCCGTCGATGCGATCGGCTCGAGGCTCGATCTCCCTGGCGAAATAAGCGTTAAAAGCGTCGTAGTCGTTGATCAACGCCAACTCCAGCTTGCCGGATTGCGCCTTCAGGCATCCTTCTCGGGCACCCCAGATGCACCAGAGTCCGAGATGCACGTCAGTTCCCAAACTGCACCAGGTTACCAGCCGACGCAGACCATTTTCCGGCAGCATTCTGCCCAGTCGCTCGAGACCCGGCGGCGTGCCCTTGACGAGCCCGAGCCGAGCCCCCTCGCGAAAACCGCTCCTGAACGCCTGCAGGCGCGAGCCGTTGGGGTGGCTGGTGCCGAACAGCCTCGTCTGAAAAGCGAAGCCGAAATCATACGGGTGGTCGAGGTGCTCCGCATCCGGCCTCCGGCAGCTCTTCAACATGCTGCGAGTCCAGCACTTTATGCCACCATTGCCATAGGCCAGGCTGTTGACGACGTTGCGCACCGGCCAGGAGAGGACCTTGTTGCTGTTGAGCAAGTCATCGGCAATCGGATGCTCGCAGAAACGCGCATCGACTCGGCAGTCGGCGTCGACGGTGATGAAGCGTTCGGTCCGGGCAGCCATCGCCGCTGCCTGAAATGCCGAGGTGAAGCCTTTGACACCGTCGATCCTTACAGCTCGCGGCATTTTCTCCCGCAAGTCCTGCCAGTGCGCTTCGCGGTCCGGCTCGTCGTAGCCGATGAAGACGCAGGCGAGGTCACCGGCTCGGGTCAACATGGATCGGCCGGCGGCGGTTCGGCGTTTGCCGCGTCGTCGAGCTCGGCTCGGATTGTCGTAAGCTCGGCCATATTCGACTCGCCCTCGAAGCTCGCGAAGGTCATGTAGAGCAGCGCCCGGGCGGCGTCCTGGTCGTCCGTGGGCGCTTCGGTGCGCAGCCGGGAGGCCTGCTCGCCGGCGCGCCAGAGGCCGCCGTCGCAGGCCGCCTCCAGGAGCCGCAACGCCTCGGCCGGGTCGCGCTCGATGCCGAAGCCCATGCCCTGGAGGCTGAGCCTGGCGAGGCGTTCTTGTGCGTAAGGATCGCCGAGCGCCGCCGCTTCCTTCAACAGCGCCAGGCCCTGGCGGTAGTCGCGCCGCACCCCCTCGCCCATCAGGTACGCGCGGGCGAGGTTGTGGATGGCGTTGCGCTCGCCGTGCGCCGCGGCGGCCCGGAAGTAGGCGGCCGCCAGGGCTGGGTCGCGGGCGACGCCGATGCCCCGCCTGAGCATGGTGCCCATGCGATCCAGCCCGGTGAGCGGCGGCGGCTGGTAGAGCCGCTTGAAGAGGGCGCTCTCGGCAGGCCCGAGCTCGACGATGCGCAGGCCCGAGCGGCGGGCCAGCTTGTCGCCGACCTCGGCCACGGCGGCTGCCAGGCGTGGTTCGGGCTCGCTGCCGGCGGTCGTGGCCGCCGGGCCGAATCGCGGCTCGAGCGCGCTCGCGAAATAGTCGTCGAACCAGGCGAGGTCGTTGATCACGGTGACGTCGAGCCCGGCAAAGTTGACCAACCAGCAGCCGAGCCTTGCGCCATAGATCGTCCAGAGGCCGTTGGGTGCGTCGGCGCCGACATTGAGCCAGAGGTCGAGACGCTCGAGATTGGTGGGCCAGATCGCTTCCACCCCGGGGGTCACGAGGCAGGGCCGACCGTTGACCAGGGTGAGCCGGCTGGCGGCGCGAAAGCCGGCGCGAAACGCCTGCACGGGCGTGGCATTGCCGTGGACGGTCGACATCGGCGCCGGCTCGTCCCAGGGAAACGAGCCGTCCTGCCGGCCGAGGTCGGTGTTGTAGACGAAGTCGACCCTGCCCTCGTCGCCGGTCGCGTGCTCATGGGTGCGCATCTCCAGGACGAAGCCCCGGGGCCAGCATTTGACCGCACCGTTGCCGGAGACGATGCCGTTGACGGCGTTTCGCGCCGGCCAGGAGACGATAGTCTGCGGCCCGAGCACCCGCTGATCGAGGGCCAGTTCAAAAAACGCCGGATCGACGATGTTGTCGGCGTCGATGGTGACGAAGTGCTCGGTCCGGCTCTTGCTCGCCGCCGCTTTGTGCGCACTGTCGAAGCCCTTCACCCCGTGAATGCGCTGGGCCGCCGGATGCTTGCTGCGCAGATCGGCGAAATGGGCGTCGGCATCGGCCTCGTCGAAGGAGAGGAAGAAGACGTCGAGATCGCGGATCGGCACCCAGGCTCGGCTCATCCGGGTCACCTCGTCCGGTCGGCGCGGCACAGCATGGCGTATTCGCCGATCAGCCGGGCCGCCTCGAAGGCGCCGTTGGTCTGGTCGAGGGCGGCGAGGCGGCGGCGTTGGGCTGCCGCGACCGCGGGATCCAGAAGACGCATCAGCTTCTCCTCGAGCTCGAAAATGCGATCGACCCGGCCGACTTGCGCCCAGCCGCGCCGCTCGGCATAGGCGGCGCGGGCCAGCTGGTCGTCCATCGACGGGTGCTCGTTGGGCACGAACAGGGTCGGGCAGCCGCCGAGCAGCAGCTCGTGGTAGCTGTTGTAGCCGACCGCACTGACGCACGCATCGAACGCCCCGAGGTAGCGGCCGAGCGGGTAGACGCTGCGGGTGATCACCCAGTCCGGCAGCTCGACCGGCTCGAGCGCGATCGGCGAGGTGATGTGGACGAGCCGGACGTCCGGATGATGGCGCAGCCGCTCGGCGATGAACCGGGCTATGTGGTCCACCTTGAAATTGTTGCCGCTGCCGAGCTGCAGCAGGACGTGGCGATACGCCGGGTCGAGGTCGAGCGACGCCAGCGCGGTATCGCGATCCAGCGCCTCGTCGGGCTCGACCAGGCGGACGGGGGCGAGCTGGCGGGTGCGCTCCCGGTACTGCATGGTCGGTCCCTGGTCCGTTGCGGCCGCGAGGTCACCCGGCTCGAGCACCATGTCGAAGGCCTGCTCGCGGGCGAGCAGCTTGGTGTCGTTGGTCTGCCGCCAGAAGCCGCGGCGCGACCAGATCGCGATGGTCTCTGGAAAGCGGCGCAGCGTGTCGAGCAGGCCCTGGTAGGGGACGTTGCCGTCGAAGACGAGGACGGCCGGCCGGTAGAAGGCGACCAGCTCGGCGAGGTCGGCGGCCAGATGTCGACCGCAGCCGAGCCCGCGGCAGCATCACCAACACGACCGAGATCGGCGACCTGACCCTGCGTGCCCAGGGCCACGATGCGGTGAGTGAGATGGCGATCGGCACGATCGAGGACGTCGAGGCCGGCGGTTCGATCAGCAACAGCGTGAGCATCGGCAGCAGCCTGAACATCGCCATCGGCGCTGGTGCCCGCGCCTGCAGCGAGATCGGCACGATGGGTCGCGCAACCTGCCGTTGAGGGCCCGAGTGGCGAGCCGCCGGCTTGCCACGTCTGGTCGTATGGCATACCAATAGTGACGAAGAGTTCAGCACCAGCCCGACATGAGAGTTGTGGGCGGCTGATTGACGGAAAGGGAGACGACATGCAGCGTCAACTTCAGGTAGCAGGACTTTTCAGTTGTTTTCTCTTGGCGTCATGTGGTGGCAATGCGCCGCCGCCGGCCGTCTTCGCTGCCGCGCCGACCCAGCCGGCGGCGGTAGCGCCGGCCGTCGATGCCGGGACGGCGCTGGGCGAAGGCCGGCGCTGTGGCCGCGCCATCGCCGTTGCCGCACGCTGCAACTATTTGCGCGACGACCGTGACGTCGCGGCACTTCGGTTTTCCGTGCTGCAGGGTCTCGGCCAACGCTACGGCGGCGTCGTCGACCAGCCCCGTATGACCGAGGCGGTCGATCTTGCGATGCTCGACCGGATGTCGACGATCGGCCAGTGCAACGTCAGCTCGGCCGATGTGCCGGTGATGGAGAGAGGGCTTCGCGAGGTCCTGGGAGACTGCACCGCGCCATGAGCGTCGTGCGTGTCCGATGCCGTAGCTCTCGACACTCAGAACCATCGATGGAGGTAATCGACATGACCCGAATCAACGCCCACCGGACCCCCGCGATACGCTGCGCCTCCCGCTCTCTGGCGGCGGCTGCGGTCGTTGCGGCGCTGGCGGTGCCGGTGATGGCGCAATCCATCGACGAGCTCGTGGCCTATCGCCCGGACAATCGTGCCGGCACGGCGGCGGCGGCCACGACGATCGCCGAGATGATCGCCGAGCGCAGTCAATCCGAGGCGGTCCGCAACCGGGCTCGTTCACTGGCGCCGGAAGGGTCGCTGACGGTGGGCGCCGACGAGCTGCTGATCGATATCGGCGCGCACGCCTTCGTCGGCTCGATCACTGGCGGCGGCTCGGTCACGCCCGTGGCCGTGACCCCGCGAGCGCAGCCGGAGGCACCTATTCCGGCACCGGTGATCGAGAGGGTCACAGCCCCACCAGCGCCAGCAGCGACAGCGCCAGCAGCGACAGCGCCAGCAGCGACAGCGCCAGCACCGGCACCGCGCCGGAACTGGGGCGTCGGCGACAGCAGTAGCGCCATTGACGATCGCGGTGGCAGCGGTGGTGGTGGCGGTGGTGGTGGTG
>SLRI01000478.1 GCA_007131045.1 Rhodospirillales bacterium | reverse complement strand
GCGGCATAGGCCTCGGTCGGCGTGCGTAGCTGCTCGGTGAGCTGTCGCCCGGCCTCGCGCAGCCGCTCCTCCTCACGCATCACCTCGGCGAGCGCCTCGCGGGCCGCCTTCTCGTCGTAGATCCGCCGCCGCTGGCCGAAGGTGGAAATCGTGATCCGCGGTGACAGCCACTATGCCCGCAACGAAGCAATGGCTTGGCTCGAGCGCCACCTGGTCCGCTACGTCTTCGGCCTCGCCGGCACCAAAGGCGAACGCGTGTCGCGTTTCACGCATGCCCGCATCCGCCCGGCCCATCTCGTGGGGTGCGGGGTCCGCACAGCCCCGCAGCGGGACTCTTGGCGCAGCGAGCCATGGCCAGAGCTGACCGTGCTCGCCGAATGGCCTGACGGTGAAGCCGAACCTACCAGGATCTGGTTCGCCAATGTCCCCGCCGACACACCGCTCGAACATCTCGTCCATCTCGCCAAGCTGCGCTGGCGCATCGAACGCGCCAAGCCGCAGCAAGATTGGCTGGAACTCGAGCAGGAACTCGGCCTCAACCACTACGAGGGCCGCGGCTGGCGTGGCTTTCTGGGCGGTCGAATGCAAGCATCTTTCATTAGCCGAAACCCAGCGTCGTGTTGCTGATGTCGAGCTGGGAAGTGCCCTGCTCTTGATCGACCGGGAGGCTGTTACAGTGCTTTGCTCGGCGGGATCGGATGATCCCGAACGGACCGCTGTGTACTTCGGCTGGTAAACGGCAAAAGATCTTCCTAACGTCGCCCCCGGCGCGCGACGGCCGCCGCGACGCCCCCGGGACCACGAGCGCGCGCGTGTGCTATCGTGCCGCCACGGAACGGGCGCGAACTGGCGAGTGGTGGCAGCCCGAAACCAGCCGATCCACCGAAAGGCCCGCCGCGGCAGAACTTTTCTTCAGGGAAGTCAGATATGCCGACATCGCCGTTCATGTACCTCGACGGATCCATCGTTCCGTACAGCGACGCGAATATCCATGCCTTTTCGGGTGTGGTGAAGTACGGGTGCGGCGTCTTTGAAGGTCTGCGCGGGTATCGGAGCGCAAGCGGCAACCTTCTCGTGTTTCGCCTCGGCGAGCACATCGAGCGCCTGCGCTTCGGCATGAAGGTGATGCGGTACGAGGCGATCATCTCCGCCAGTGAGATCGAGCACGCGACGACCGCAATGCTACGGGCGAACGAGCTGCGCGAGGACGTCCACATCCGCGTCATCGCCTATCTCGGTGGCGACGATGCCCTGCACCAGAGGGGGCCGGTGGGGCTGATCGCGGGTGCCCTGCCGCGGCCGTCGCGTGGCGTCGGCGGCGGTGCGCACGTCGCCGTGTCGAGCTGGCTGCGCATCGCCGACAGTGCCTTGCCGCCGCGGGTGAAGTGCACCGGCAACTACGTCAACAATCGCGCCGCCGAGATCGATGCGTTCGATAGTGGGTTCGACGGTGTGTTGATGCTGACCGCGGACGGCAAGCTCTCGGAAGCCTCGGGCGCCTGCGTCTTCCTGGTGCGGGACGGCCGCCTCGTGACGCCCGATGTCGGCAGCGACATCCTGGAGAGCATCACCCGCGACACGGTTCTGCGGCTCGCCGAGGAGCTGACCGGCCGCCCGGCGGTGGAGCGGCGGGTCGACCGGTCGGAACTCTACGCGGCCGAGGAGGCCTTCCTCTGCGGCTCGGGGCAGGAGATCCTGCCCATCCTCTCGGTGGATCGCCTGCCGGTCGGCGACGGCGGCCCCGGCCCGATCACGCGCGCACTGCAGGAGCGCTATTTCGCCATCGTCCGCGGCGACGATCCCGCGTTCCGGGACTGGCTGACCGCGGTCTGGGAAGGCTGAGGCGCCTCAGGCCGGCACCGGCGTCAGGTATCGCCCTTCGCGCAGGAAGAGGTCGATATTGGCGCACAAGGTGGCGACGACATCGTCCCATGTCTCATGCGTCGAGCCCGCCACGTGCGGGGTCAGGACGACGTTCTTGAGCGCCGCGAGTTCCGCCGGCGCGCACGGCTCGTCGGGGAAGACGTCGAGGCCCGCACCGGCGATCGTCTTGGACCGCAGCGCCTCGACGAGCTGCGGCTGGTTCACGACCCTGCCGCGGCCGACATTGACGAGGATGCCCGACGGCCCGAGCCTCTCCAAGACGGTGGCGTCGACGGCGCCCGTGGTCTCAGGCGTCGCCGGGACGGCGCAGAACAGCACGTCGACGGCGGCGGCGAGGTCGGCGAGATGCGCGTGGTGGCGATAGGGAACGTCCGGCCGCGGCCGCCTCGTGCAGTAGTGCACCGGCATCGAGAAGCCGACCGCCCGCGCGGCGATGGCACGGCCGATGCCGCCGAGTCCCCAGATCCCCGCCGTCCGGCCGCTCGCCCGGCGCGCGAGGCGCGGCCGCCTCGAAAGCCAGGCACCGCTGCGCAGGAAGCGATCGTTCTCGACGATTTCCCGGCACACGGCGAGATAGAGCCCCATCGCCATGTCGGCGACGCAGGCGTCCGTCGCACCGCGCGCGTTGCAGAGGCCGATCCCGCGCGCCCGAACGGCAGCCATGTCGACGTGGTCGAAGCCAGCGCCAGTGACCACGATGATGCCGAGCTTCGGCAGCCGGGCGAGGATCGCCTCGTCGATCCGAAAGCCGCCGCCGCTCGCCAGCGCCCGAACTGTCGGCCCGGCACGCGACAAAACCAGGGACGGGTCGGCGTCCGCGCCGATCCGGTGGAGCGAAAAGTGCTCGCCAAGGCGGTCCATCCAGTGTTCAGATGTCGTCCGGCCCGACGCCAGCACCTCATCCATCGAGCGGTCTCCCCCTCACCCGTCGCCGACGAGAACGAGCCGATGAAAATCACCGACGTCGAAACTATCCTACTCAGCCTGCCCCAGATACGCGAGATCGGCGACGGCTGTCAGGACCTTTTGGTCGTCAAGATCCACACCGACGAGGGCATCACCGGCGTCGGCGAGGTCCACACTAACGCCCCGGCGGCGAAAGCGGTCATCGAGGCGCCGCTGATGTCGGTCTCCGCCTCGGGCATGGGCCGGCTGCTCGTCGGCGAGGACCCGCGCGACATCAACCGCCTGTGGGACAAGCTCTACAGGAAGACCCAGAGCTACGGACGGCGCGGGCTGGCCATCCATGTCCTCTCCGGCATCGACATGGCGCTTTGGGACATCCTCGGGAAGTCGCTCGGCCAGCCCGTGTGGCGCCTCCTCGGCGGCGCCCGCCGGCGAAAGGTCCCCGCCTATGCCAGCGATCTCGACCCCGGCGATCCGGGTGCGCTCAAGGAGCTGGCGCAGAAGCACGCGGCGAACGGCTTTCGCGCGATGAAGTTCGGCTGGGGTGGGCTCGGCGGGAATGTGCGCCAGACGGTGCAGACGGTCGCCGAGCTCCGCGGCACGGTGGGCGACGACGTCGACATCATGATCGACCTCGGCTTCGCCGCCCCGCTCGAGGATGCGATCTATCTCGGCCGCGGCCTCGCCGACCATGGCGTCTACTTCCTCGAGGAGCCGCTCGACCCGGACGATCTCGCCGGCTTCTCGCGGCTGACGGCGGTGTCGCCGACGCCCATCGCCACCGGCGAGAAGGAGACGATGCTGCAGCCCTATCTCGACCTCATGGACCGGGGCGGCCTTCGAATCATCCAGCCGGACGTGGCGCGTGTCGGCGGCATCACCGAGACGCTGCGAATCCTGGCCCACGCCGAGGCGCGCGGGGTGCGCGTGATCCCGCACTGCTGGTCGGCGGACATCCTGATCGCCGCCACGCTGCACGTCCTGGCGGTGGCGCGCGAGGCGCCCTACCTCGAGTTCAACGCGACCGACAACCCGCTGCGCCGCGAGCTCGCCGCCGCGCCGTTCCGGCCCATCGACGGGCTCGTCGCGATGCCGGACGGGCCGGGCCTCGGCGTCGAGCTGAACGAGGAAGCCGTGCAGCGCTACCGGGTGGCGGTCTGATGGTCGACCTGCGGAGCGACAACGTCGCCGGTGCTGCCCCGAAGATCCTGGAGGCGGTGGTGAAGGCGGCCGTCGGAACCGCCCGCAGCTACGGCGCGGACGAGTGGACCCGCCGGCTGCAGGGCCACTTCCGAGAGGTCTTCGAGTGCGACTGCTTCGTGCAGCCGACCTTGACCGGCACCGCGACCAACGCCCTTGCGCTTTCGCTTCTCGCCCCCTCCTGGGGGGCCGTGCTGTGCAGCGGGACAGCACACATCCACGACAGCGAGTGCGGCGCCGGCGAGATGTTCACGGGCGGAGCGAAGATCCTGCCGCTCGGCCACCACGACGGTCGCCTGCAGCCCGAGGCGCTCCAGGACTACCTGCAGGGTGTCGCGCAAGCCGGCACCTCGGTGGCGCCGCCGAAGGTCCTCTCGCTGACGCAAGGCACCGAGCGCGGCACCGTGTACTCGCTGGACGCGATCGCCGAGCTCGCCGACATCGCGCGCGGGCACGGGGTGCGCCTGCACATGGATGGCGCTCGCTTCGCCAACGCGGTCGCGGCACTCGGCTGCGCGCCGGCGGACGCCACTTGGCGCCGCGGGATCGATGTTCTGTCCTTCGGCGCCACCAAGAACGGGGCGCTCGCCGCCGAGGCCGTCGTGGTCTTCGACACCGAGCTCGCCGAAGCGCTGCGCTATCGCGCGCGCAAGACCGGGCAGGTTCTCTCCAAAATGCGCTTCGTCTCGGCCCAGCTCGAGGCATATCTCGCGGGCGGGCTGTGGCTCGACCTCGCCCGCCACGCCAACGCCATGGCCGCCCGGCTCGCGGCGGCCATCGGCCGGATCGACGGCGTGGCACTGCTCCATCCGGTCGAGATCAACGAGCTCTTCCTGCGGCTCGACCCGTCCATCCAGGACGGGTTGCAGGCCGCCGGCATCGGCTTCTACGACCGCGGAGGCGGCGAGATCCGGATGGTGCCGGCCTTTTCGACGACGAGCACGGAGATCGACCGGGTTGCCGAAGTCATGGGCACCGCCGCCGCTTCCAGCGGCGCCGCGGCTGCGTTCAGTGCCTGAGTGCCAGCCGCCGGGCGGCATCGCCAAGCGTGGCACATTTCCTGCTCTACTGGCTTGCCAAAGACTGCTGGCCCGTAGACACTCGACCTTGTTGACTGCAGATCAACCGATGGAGGGGGGCGATGACTTCACTTAACGCGCGACGGATCCGGGTCGTTGGGCTCGGCATGGCGTGCCTGCTGTTGGCGGCCGGCCCGGCTCTGGCGGACCGGTTCGAATGCCCGGTGACGGGTGGCGACCTCGTCTTCGGGCAGGAGGCGAAGGTCAACAGCCTCGACATGCACGCGAGCTCGACGATCTCCACCCGCAACATCGCGATGCACATTTTCGAATCGCTGATGACGCGTGACGAGACCAACAATCCGATCCTGGAGCTCGCCGAAGCGGTCGAGACCTCCGACGACGGCATGACCCATACCTTCACGCTGCGCGACGGCATCACCTTCCACGACGGCAGTGCGATGACCTCCGAGGATGTTGCGGCCTCCTTCGAGCGCTACAAGAAGCTCGGCGTCGAGCGCGTCATCCTCGCCAACGTGGAGCGCTGGGAGACGCCGGACGATTTGACCTTCGTCATCCACATGTCGCAGGCGCAGCCGACGTTCCTCGAGGATTTGAGCTCCTTCAGCGTGCCGATCGTCATCGTCCCGGCGGCGAACGCCGGCGCCGATCCATTGCAGATGGAGCCGGTCGGCACCGGGCCGTTCGAGTTCGTCGAGTTCATCGCCGACAGCCACGTCAAGCTGCGGCGGTTCGAGGACTACCAATCCAACGAGGCGTTCGACGACCGGACCGGCTTCGGCGGCTACAAGGTCGCCTGCGTCGATACCGTGACGTTCCGCATCGTGACCGAGCCGGGCTCGCGCGTCGCCGGCCTCGAGACGGGCGAGCTCGACGCGGTCGAGGACGTGCCGCAGGCCAGCGTCGACCGTCTGGCCGCAAACGCGGCGATCGAGATCGTGCCTTACGAGAACTTCTGGATCCACATCGCCACGCCCAATTTCGAGAAGGCGCCGACCGACAACAAGCTGGTCCGCCAGGCGATCGCGACGGCCCTCGACATGGACGAGATCATGCTCGTCGCCACCGACGGGGCCTACAACACCAACTTCGGCTTCCAGACCGCGGACCGGGTGGTCTACTCCGACCGCGGCAACGACTTCTTCAACGTCAACGACCAGGACAAGGCCAAGGCCCTACTCGATGAGGCCGGCTATGCCGGCGAGGAGCTCGTGCTGCTCACCAACCGCGACTACAACACCATGTACAACGCAGCACTGGTGATGGCGGAACAACTCCAGGACATCGGCATGAACGTCCGCGTCGAGGTGCAGGACTGGCCGGCGACGCTGGCGACCCGCGACAACAACCCCGACGCCTGGAACTACCACTTCACCGGCTGGGGCACCAACACGTCGCTCGGCTACCTCGCCGTGTTCAAGTTCCTCGCACCGCCGCAGCCGATCTATGCGATGTCGAACCCCGAAGAGAACATGGACGAGGCGTTCAACGAGGCGTACAGCACCATGATGAACGCGCCCACCTTCGAGGAGCGCGCGGAGGCCTTCGCCCGGACCCAGGAGATCGTCATGGAGCACGGTCTCGCCTTGCCGTTCGGCTGGCTCACCAAGAACCAGGCCGTGCGCTCGAACGTGAGCAACTTCGTCCCCTTCCGCATCCCGCGGATGTCCAATGTCTGGATGGAACAGGACGGCTGAGCCGCAGCCTCTCGTGTGAGCGAGAGCGTGAACGCAACAATCAGAGCAGTCCTGGCTGACTGATGATCGCGTACATCATCCGCCGGCTGCTCTACGTCATCCCGGTCCTGTTCGTCGTCTCGCTGATCTCGTTCTCGCTGATGCAGCTCGTTCCCGGCGATCCGGCCATCGTGATCGCCGGGACCGGCGCCTCCCCAGCCGAGGTGGCGCTGATCCGCGAGCAGCTCGGTCTCAACGAGCCGTTCCACGTCCAGCTCCTGAGCTGGTACGCGAACCTCTTTCGGGGTGACCTCGGGACCTCGCTGCTGCTCGGCCGAGACGTCATCGAAGTCACCGTCGAGCGGCTTCCGGTCTCCCTGTCGATCGCCTTCTACGCCCTGGTGCTGACGCTGATCTTCGGCATCATCATGGGGATCATCGCCGCCTTGCGGCAGAACAGCTGGGTCGACCAGGCGGTGATGACGGTCGCGCTCATCGGCGTCAGCCTGCCGAACTTCTGGCTCGCGCTGATCCTGATCGTGCTGTTCGCGGTGGAACTCGGCTGGCTGCCGTCGGCCGGCTACGTCGACTACCGCGTGGATTTCGTCGGCTGGCTGCGCGCCACCACGCTGCCGGCCGTGTCGCTCGCGATGCTGCAGATGGGCCTGCTCGCCCGCATCACCCGCTCGACCATGCTCGAGGTGCTGCGGCAGGACTACATTCGCACCGCACGGGCCAAGGGCCTGCCCGAGCACGTCGTCGTCGGCAAGCACGCGCTCAAGAACGTCATGATCCCGGTCGTCACGGTGATCGGCATCATCTTCAGCGTGCTGCTCTCGGGCTCCGTGGTGATCGAGACCATCTTCAGCATCCCGGGCGTCGGCTCGCTGCTCGGCTCGGCCATCCTGCGGCGCGACTACCCGGTGATCCAGGGCGGCCTGCTGCTCGTCGCGACGATGCTGCTTTTGCTCAACCTGCTCATCGACATCCTCTACGCCTATTTCGACCCGCGGGTGCGCTATGGCCGCGACTGACGCAGCACCCGCCGGAGCGGCGGCGACAGCGGCACCGCCGCGACGGCGCTCGAGCGGTGTCTTGCGCCGCCTGCTGCGGCACAAGCTCTTCGTCACCGGCAGCATCCTCGTCGGCCTCGTGACCTTCGGTGCCATCTTCGCCGATCTCCTGACGATTGCCGATCCGACGCGGATGTCGGTCCGCACCCGCTTCGAGCCGCCGAGCCTCGAGTACATCTTCGGGACGGACAATTTCGGCCGCAGCCAGTGGGCCCGCGTCCTCTACGGCGCCCGGCTCTCGCTGATGATCGGCCTCGGCGTCGTCGTGTTGAACGCCATCTTCGGGACGCTGGTCGGCGCCCTTGCCGGCTACTTCAAGAGCCTCGACAACATCCTGATGCGCGTCGCCGACGCCTTCATGGCCTTCCCGGTCATCCTGCTCGCCATCGGCATTACCGCGGCGCTGGGACCCAGCTCGGTCAATGCCGTGATCGCACTTGCGGCCGTCTACACGCCGCGGACGGCGCGCGTCGTCCGCGCCTCGGTCCTCGTTGCGCGCGAGATGGAATACGTGCAGGCCGCGCGGGCGTGCGGTGCCGGCGACTGGCGCATCATCCGGCGGCACGTCATGCCGAACTGCATGGCGCCGCTGATCGTCCAGCTGACCTTCATCTTCGCCTATGCCGTGCTGTCGGAGGCGGTGCTGAGCTTCCTCGGCCTCGGCGCGCAGCCGCCCACCCCGACCTGGGGCAACATCATCGCCGAGGGGCGGCAATACATCCGCGAGGCGCCGTGGATCACGGTGATTCCGGGCCTCGTCCTGGCGGCCACGGTGCTCGGCCTCAACCTGCTCGGCGACGGCCTTCGCGACGTCCTCGATCCGCGGCTGAAGGTGCAGCAGTGAGCGGTCCGCCACTGCTGTCCGTGCAGGGCCTCACCACCACCTTCCGCGTCGAGGAAGGCACCTTCGATGCCGTGCAGGAGGTGAGCTTCGATCTCGGCGAGGGCGAGGTGCTCGGGATCGTCGGCGAGTCGGGCAGCGGCAAGAGCGTCACCGCACTGTCCATCCTGCGGCTCATCCCCGATCCGCCCGGGCAGATCGCCGGTGGCGAGATCGTCTTTCGCGGCGAGAACCTGCTCAAGGCTTCGCCAGGCCGCATCCGCCAGATCCGCGGCGGTGAGATCGCCATGATCTTCCAGGAGCCGATGACCTCGCTCAATCCGGTCTTTCCCATCGGCGACCAGATCGTCGAGACGATCCGCTACCACGAGCGGATCAGCCGGCGCGCCGCCCGGGACCGCGCCATCGAGCTGCTCGATCGCGTCGGCATCGCCAGCCCGGCACAGCGGCTCAACGAGTACCCGCACGAGCTGTCCGGCGGCATGCGGCAGCGGGCGATGATTGCGATCGCCTTGTCGTGCAATCCGCGCCTCCTCCTCGCAGACGAGCCTACCACCGCCCTCGACGTGACGATCCAGGCACAGATCCTGGAGCTCCTGAGCGACCTGCGCGAGGAGTTCGGCATGGCGATCGTGCTCATCACCCACGACCTCGGCGTGGTGGCGCAGTACGTCGATCGCGTGATCGTCATGTATTGCGGGCGGGTCGTCGAGCAGGCGCCGGTGGAGGAATTGTTCGACGCCCCGCAACACCCCTACACGCAGGGGCTGCTGAGCAGCATCGCCTCGCTGGACGGCGATAGCGAGCGGTTGGAGACCATCCCGGGCACGGTCCCGAGCCCCTTCGAGCTGCCCTCCGGCTGCCGCTTTCGCCCGCGCTGCGGCTTCTCGAGGGACGCCTGCAGCCTCGCGGATCCGCCGCTCATCGCCGCGGCGCCGGGGCACGCGGCGGCGTGCATCCGTCTCACCGGCTATGCGCTGCCGCGGACCGACGCCGCATGAGCGCGCCGACACCGCCCCTCATCGAGGCCGTCGGGCTGACCAAGCACTTCCCCGTCCGCACTGGCATCTTCAACCGCAGCGCCAGCGTGGTGCGCGCCGTCGACGGCATCGATATCGCGATTCCGCCGGGCGAGACCCTCGGTCTGGTCGGCGAGTCGGGCTGCGGCAAGACCACCACCGGCCGGATGCTGGTCAAGCTGATCGATCCGACCGCAGGACGGATCCTCTTCGAGGGCAAGCGCATCGAGGGGCTGGATGCGGCAACGATGCGCCCCGTCCGCCGGCACATGCAGATCATCTTCCAGGACCCCTACGGCTCGCTGAACCCGCGCATGAGCGTGCAGGACACCATCGCCGAGCCGCTCGAGATCCTGAAGATCGGCGACGCGCGGTCCCGCCGCGAGCAGGTGCGCGAGCTGCTCGAGGTAGTGGGCCTCGCACCCTACCACGCCGAGCGGTTCCCGCACGAGTTCTCCGGCGGCCAGCGCCAGCGGATCGGCATCGCCCGGGCGCTTGCGGTGCGCCCCAAGCTCGTGGTCTGCGACGAGCCCGTCTCGGCGCTCGACGTCTCGATCCAGGCGCAGGTCATCAACCTGCTCAAGGACCTGCAGAAGGACTTCGGCCTTACCTACCTCTTCATCAGCCACGACCTCGGCGTCGTGCGCCACATCAGCGACCGCGTGATGGTGATGTATCTCGGCAAGGTGGTCGAGGTCGCGAGGAAGCGGGACCTGTACGCCGACCCGCAGCATCCCTATACGCAGGCACTGCTGAGCGCCATCCCGCTGCCCGACCCCAAGCGGCGCAGCCGCCGGAAGGTCATTCCCGGCGACATCCCGAGCCCCGCCAACCCGCCGAGCGGCTGCCGCTTCCACACCCGCTGCCCGCACGTGATGCACGTGTGCCGCGAGGTCGAACCCCACCTGATGCAGGGCGCCCCGCATCACTGGGCGGCCTGCCATCTCGTCCATCCGCCGTCCACGCCCCGGCCGGCGCCGGCATCGGTCTGAACAGCATCGAGAGCAAGTCAGGGGGCTTCCATGCACGAACTCCGCAGCCGCATCATCTGCCCCGTCGACTTCGAGAAGGCCGGCAAGCAGACCGGCTACCTGCGGCTTCCCTTCTCTTCCGACGTCTCGGCCTATGGCTGGATCGGCATCCCCATCGCCGTCATCAAGAACGGGACCGGGCCCACCGTCTATCTCGGCGCCGGCAACCATGGCGATGAATACGAGGGGCAGATCGCGCTCGTGCGGCTGATCCGCGAGCTGGACCCGGCGCGCGTCCAGGGCCGGCTCATCGTTCTGCCGGCGACCAACACGCCGGCCACCATGAACCACAGCCGCACCTCGCCCATCGACGGCGGCAACCTCAACCGCAGTTTCCCGGGCGAGCCCGACGCGCCCGACCATCGCCCGACTGCGGCGATCGCCTACTATCTGGCGAACGCGATCATCCCGATGTGCGAGGCACTGCTCGACATGCACTCCGGCGGCAAGACGCTGGACTACGTGCCGAGTGCGCTGATCCGGCGCGACAGCAAGGACGACGCGCACTTTAAGCGCAAGCTCGCCGCACTTCGGGCCTTCGGCGCCCCGATCGGCTACATCATCGAGGGCGGCAGCCCGTCGGCCGGCGGCGGCAGCCGGCCGGTGACGATCACGGCCCTCGCCGACAGCCTGGGTGCGCTCACGATGGGCACCGAGCTCGGCGGGGCGGGCACGGTGACGCGCACCACGCTCCGCGTGGCACAGCGCGGGCTCTACAACTTCCTCACCCACCTCGGCGTGCTCGAGGGGCATCCGCTGGCGGCGCCGGCGCCGGCGCCGGAGCCGCGCCTCGTTACCGTCGGCGGGCCGGACTACTACGTGCACGCCCCGACGCGGGGCGCGTTCGAGCCGGCGTTCGACCTCGGCGACGAGGTGGCGGCGGGCGACCTCTGCGGCTGGATCCACCAGATCGACGAGCCCGACGCGCCGCCGCGGGAGGTCTATTTCGCGCGCGGCGGCGTCGCGTTCTGCAAGCGGCCGATCGTGGCCGTCGAGCGGGGCGATTGCCTGGCGCACGTCGGCACCGACTGGGCCGGCTGACGCCGGGGCGGCCTCGCCGGACCGGGTGCCTCGGTCAGCGCTTGGCGGTTGCGGCGGCCCGCGCCTTCAGCTCCTCGACGTCGGCCTCGTGGTGGTCGGGAGGCGGCAGGATCTCGCGCGCGCGCAGCTCGTCGATGATCGCTGCGACCTCATCGGCAGCAGCCTCGAGCGCCGCTTCGCCTTTCTCCGCCGTCGCTGTCGTGGGGTCGCCCCGCGTGCCCGTGTACGATCCCGTCGCGAAGTACTCCATGGCGACGAGCGGCACGGTCGAGTCCGGATGGGGGCGCTTGCCCGTGAGGTCGGACCAGAAGTGCGGGCTGCGGCGGAACGAATAATCGGGCACGGCTTCGCTCATCTTCACCCGGTCGGGGTCGATGGCGAGATAGGCCGCCGTCTCGAGCTCGCAGGCGTGGCTGGTGTGCAGGCTCTCCTGCAGCGGCTGGAAGGCCTTGGCGACGGCGCCGAGCGCGAACCAGGACTGCCCGGCGATCAGCGCCTCCGGGTGCTTGACCTGCGCGAGCCGCACGATCATTTCGAGGATCGGCCGGTTCGACCCATGGCCGTTGATGATCAGGATCCGCCTGAAGCCGTGCCGGGCCAGCGAGGACAGGACACATACGCCGTAGCGGATGAGCACGTCCCAATCGACGTCGACGGTGCCGGGCCAGGCCATGTGGTGCGGCTCGAAGCCGAAGGCCATCGGCGTCATCACGAGCGAGTGCGGGTTGCGCCGCGCCGCCCGCACGCAGACCTCGGATGCGAGGCGAAGGTCCACGTCCACCGGCAGATGCGGCCCGTGCTGCTCGATCGACGCGAACGGGATGACGAGGACCTTGTCGGCGCGGGCGGCTTCCCGGATCTCGGGCCAGGTCAGGCGTTCGTAGTAGATTTCATCGGTGCGCATCGGCGATGGTCTCCCCGTTATGATCTGCGGTCTGAGTCTGGCGCGGCGGGTTCCGGCGCCTCGGACCGCCGCCTGCCCCGGCTTTGAACGCCCAGTTGATTGGCGCCCTGATCATAAGCCCCCGGAGCGGGAAGGCAATTCGTCCGCTCCGCCATCGCGCATCGCAGGAAAACGCAAGCGCTACTCGAAGCTCGGCAGGCGGAAAAGGTTCCTGGAACCTTCTTTGAGGGCGGGGACGACTAGTTCGCAGTCGGTGCGGTGAAGCGGGCGAGCACGTTGCGAAGGATCGTCGCAACGCCGTTGTCGAAATCGTTCCACGGCAGACTGCCGCAGAAGGTGATGGAGCCGGTGGAGAAGACCTGCCCGCCGCCCGCCGTAGACATCAGCACCATTTCGGCGCGCACGAGTTCCTGCGGGGGCTCGCCCGAGACGGTTCTCAGGTGCGTCAGCAGCTCCTCGTGGACCGGGATGAAGCTCTTGCCGTGCAACTCGCTGCGCGCCAGAATGACAGCGCTCTCGGGCGTGCCGAGCTCGGGGTCCGCGCGGTCGAGCTCGAAGCCGGCCGCACCGCCGCCGGAGAAGCCGTAGTCGCCGATCCGCTCCTCCTCGACGCCCTCGAATACCCAGGCGACCGACGGGTCGCGGGAGGCCTCGGTGCGGACGTAGTACGAGCCCTCGAACAGCCCCTGGCTCGAGAAGCCGACGCCGACGAGCGCCTGGGGCGGCCGGCCGTTGCGGCGCCAGAGGCCGCCATACTCGCCGTCGAGGGCATGGTAGTTCTCGCCGGGCTCGGTGGCCCAGGCGCGGATGCCGCCCTCCGCCCGCCGCACCTCGAGGATACCGGGCGCCAGTGCCGACGTCGCGATCCGCCAGTAGAACCCGTTGCCGCCGAGATAGCAGAGATTGCCGCCACTCCCGGTGTAGGCCTTCAGCGCGTCGAGCGTCCTCTTCGTGTGGTACTCGGGGTGCGAGCCGGTGACGACCGCCCGGTAGCCGCGCAGCAGGTCGACGCCCTCCCGGTCGAGGTCGTGGTCGGTGACAACGTCGAAGGCGATCCCGCTCCGCCGCATGAACTCGGTGAGGTGGCTGTCGGCGGGAAAGTGCCTGAGCCCCGAGCCCACGACCCCCCCGGCGAAGGTGAGGAAGCCCGGCCGCAGGGTGAGCACCGGGCGCAGGCGGGACGAGTAGGCCGTGCCCGAGCCGTCGGGGTGGAAATTGTAGGTCGAGAAGCCGAACTGCGGGTAGGTGTCGGGCCCAAGGGGCGTGCCCCATGCCTCGATCCGCGCGTGCATGTCCGCATCGAGATTGGCGCGCGCGTGGTTGGCATAGGCCTGGTAGGTGAACGTCGCGGCGAGATAGGCGACATCCGCCGTCCGCTTGCCGCGCGGCGGCAGGACGAAGAAGGGGATGACGTCGCTCGCACTGCCATGGCGAAGGCGCACGCCGTAGATGCCGCTCGGGAAGCCCTCGGCGATCGGGAATTCGAGGTCCGTCTTCCACCCGGCATCGCCGATGTCGTCCTCGTGGAAATGGACGGCGGCGTAGTGGTCGGGCCGGTGGGTCCAGCGGTGCTCGCTGCCGTCCCAGCGCGAGCCCCTGACGGCGCGCGTCGGCAGGTTGACGAGGTGGCCGTGCAGCCCGCGCGGCCCGGCGTCGATGATGGACTGCGTCTCGATCCCGCGCGCAAAGTCCCAAAAGGCGAGGCACTCGCCGGTGACCTCGCCGATCGCCGCAGCGGCGGTGACGCGAACATCCTCGATGCGGCCGTTGAAGTGCGCGCGCATGCCACCGTCGCGGTGGGCGGCGGCGATGAAGAGGGGCGCATCCTGCGGCAGTGATGGTGCCGGCCAGGCGGCCTCGGCCGTCTCGGGCCCGGACCTGCCGTCGAGCGGTTCCACCGAGAGGCGGGCGCGGCCGTCGCGCCGGGCGAGGGCCAGCGTCACGCGGTACCAGACGCGCCGCTTCATCCCGAACGGCACGACGCAGGCCGAAGCACCGCCCGGCTCGGCCTCGAGGCGCAGCTCGGTGGCGGAGGCGGCGATGGTGAAGCCCTGCCCTTCTCCCGCCGAGACGAGCGCGCTCGGCGTCTCGCGCAGGAGCCAGGGCTCGACGTTGAAGGAGAGTGTCACGACCGGGCGGCCGAGGATCCCGCCGGTCGGAACCCGGCCGAAGGAGCCGAGGACCAGCGCCTGCCGGCGCGCCGGAAAGCTCCACTCATGGCCGCCGGGCACGGGCGTGATGGCAAGGCCGGAGCCGTCCGGATTGGGATCGGCGGAACCGATCGACACCAACTCGGCGGTGACATGGCCGGTCCCGACAGCGCTTGTCTTGATGGCGATGTGGCCGCCGGGACGCACCGAGATCTCGTCGGTGTAGCCGGTAAGCGGGATGTCGGGCGCGGGCGGGGTGGGGCTTGTCACTTGGCGCTGTCCTTTCGTGCGGGCCGAGGATCGAAGGGGGCGCGGGAAACCGTGGGTGGCGAGTTGCGCGCCTCGCCGGCATTAGGCCCTGAAGGGCGGCGCGACGGAAGATGTCGAGCGACGGTCGCCGGCCCGCGGCCCTCCCGAAGGCTTGCCCACGATGCCCCGTTGCCGGCATGCTGTGCCTGCCGGCACCGTCGGTGCCTGCCGATCCCGGATGACGGACCAAGCCACGGAGACGTTCATGCTGCTCGACGCGCCGACCAACTCCACCGTGATCGCCGAGTACCGGCAGCGCACGCCGCGGTCGGCGGAGCTGGCGCGGGCGGCGCGCGAGCTGTTTCCGAGCGGCATTACCCACGACGGGCGGTTCCTGCGCCCGTACGGCATCTACGTCGACGCCGGCAAGGCGGGCCGCAAGTGGGACGTCGACGGCAATGAGTATGTCGACTACTTCGGCGGCCACGGCGCCTTGCTGCTCGGCCACTGCCATCCGCGTGTGCAAGCGGCGTGCGCCGAGGCGCTCGCCCAGGGCACGCAGTTCGGTGCCAACACGGCGCGCGAGGTTCGCTGGGGACAGGCGGTCAAGCGGCTGATGCCGAGCGTCGAGCGGATCCGCTTCACCGCCTCGGGCACGGAGGCGACCCACCTGGCGCTGCGCCTCGCCCGCGCGTTCACTGGGCGACCGAAGCTCGCCCGGTTCGCCACCCATTTCCACGGCTGGCACGACCACATGACCTCGGGCTACGTGAGCCATTTCGACGGCACGCCCACCCCCGGCGTGGTGGACGGGATCAGCGACAACGTCGTCCTCCTACCGCCGAACGATATCGAGGCGCTGCGGCGGACGCTGCGGTGCCGCGACGACATCGCGGCCGTCATCATCGAGCCGACCGGCGCTTCGTTCGGCCGCGTGCCAACCGCGGAAGGCTTCCTCGCCATGCTGCGGGAAGCGACGCGCGAGGCCGGCGTCCTCCTCATCTTCGACGAGGTGATCACCGGCTTTCGGGTGGCGCCCGGCGGCGCGCAGGCGCGTTTCGGCATCAGGCCCGATCTCACCACGATGGCGAAGATCCTGGCCGGCGGCCTGCCGGGCGGTGCCGTCGGCGGGCGGGCCGACATCCTCGCCCACCTCGACTTCCACGCCGCCGACGAGAGCGGCTTCGAGAAGATCCAGCATCCGGGAACCTTCAACGCCAACCCGGTGTCGGCCGCGGCCGGCATCGCCGCGCTCGACATCATCGCCACCACAGATGCGTGCGATGTGGCGAATGCTTACGCCGCGGAGCTTCGGGACCGTCTCAACGCGCTCTTCAAGTCAACCCGCAGCTTGTTCGCGGCGTACGGCACGTTCTCGGCCTTCCACATCTTCCTCAATCCAGAGCGCCGGGCCATCGATCCCGCGGCCTTCGACCCGGCCTCGCTTCCCGTGCAGGAGCTCAAGGCGGCGCCGAGACCGCTCCTGGAGCGGCTGCGCATTTCGCTTCTCGTGAACGGCGTCGACATCAACAACTGGCCCGGCGGCCACGTCTCCGCAGTGCATACCGACGCGGACATGGCGCATACGGTGCGCGCGTTCGAGACAGCCCTTTTCCGCCTCGCCGAGGAGCCAATCCTCTGAGCCGCGCCAGGCCTCGCACTGCGCGTTTCGGACCCAGGCAGCAGCCCGCCGGACGGAAGCAGCCGACGCCTGCTGAGGCAGAAGGGGTCGCATGGTCTTGCCGCCGAACTCGAACCGCTGCAGCACGACACGGATGCGGTCACCATCCTCGGACCCGGCGGCACGCTGACGGCGGTGGTCCGACGATGCGGGCTGAGCAAGACCTTGCTTGGCGTCGACGTCGTTGGGGCCGGACGACTCGTCTCGGCAGACGCTACCGAGGCGATGCTGTTGTCAATCGTCGCCAATATGCCCGTCCGCATCGTGATTTTTGCCGAAAGCGCGGCGATGATCAGGTTTGCGAGGCCGGCCCGAGGGCCACCGGGTCACCCTCCTCGTCGGCCGAGGGCGGGTAGGCATCGACCTCGTCGAGGAAGAGATAGCGGGCCGGCATCGACCGGAGGCCCACCGCCGAGTTCGCCCCTGTCAGCACCAGAATCCCGCCCGGGAAGGTCTTGGCCAGCACGGTGTTGCCGCTGTCCCGGGAGCGCGCCGGGGCGATCCGCTCGCGCAAGATCGGGCTCGCCTCGATCAGCGGCTCGACCCGCTGCTGGCTGAACCGCTTGGCCAGCTCTACCGTCGGCTGGACGGCCAGGATCGGCCCTGGGGCGTGGTGGATGACGTAGCCAAGAAAGTTGTTGCCTGCCTCGGTGTTGTGGGTCGGGATCCAGGCCCTGCCGCAGAGATAGAGATGGCTCGGTGAATCGACGGCGATGCAACGCACGGGCACGCTGCCCGTCGGCCGGATCTCGACGATCCGCCGCCGGCGGCTCTTGGTCGGCCGGCCGTTCGTGATCGACCGCAGGCGCGCATTCTTGCGGTCGAGCCGGAACATCGGCTCCTCGCTGTATGCGGTCCAGGTGACGCGCCAGGTCTCCTGCATTGGACACAGGCGGTCGCCCGGAGCGGTGCCCTGGCGCGCCGGTGCCCAATAGACCGTGGGCTTGTAGCCGAGGCTGCCCAGAAGCTCGATCATCGCATCGATGAGCCGCCGGTCGGTATTGCCGAACTCGCAGCGCTTTCCGTCGGGTGTGATCGAGCCGTCGCTGTCCATCAGACCACGTACCAGCTCGAGCCGTTGCTCGCGGCTGGCTCGCAGGTAGGCCGCCGGGACATGCTTGTTGCTCAAGAGGTCGAGCATGCGCAGGTGCGTGGTGAAGCGCGAGCGGTGCTGCACCCTGGCCGCCACTCGGCCATCACTCTCCGCCCTAAAAGTCGGATCGATAATGATGTTGGCGGCCTTGCCTTTGGACCAAAATGGCCGTCGATACTCCGCTTCCGCACCGCAGGCGGTGAGATGAACGGCGATCATCCAGTCGTCCTCGTGGACGCTGATGTGGTTCATGATCGACGAGCCGTCGCCGAGCCAGACTCCGAGCACATAGGGATGGATCAAGAGATCCTGCTCGGGCAGCTCGACCGGCGCGCAGCAGTCGACCGCGAAGCGGCGGCGCTTGCGTCGACCGATCTCGACACGGCCGAGCATCTAGTCGATCCGCAGCACACGGGCCACCGGCACGTCGTTGGTGCAGTCCCAGACCGGCCAACGATGCTCGGCGTCACAGACGACCATGGCCCCGTCCTCGAAGACAACGTCGAAGCAAGGGCGACCGGTCATGATCTCGGACACGCCGGTGACGCTGCACGGCTGCCCCTTCTCGTCGAAGAGCACGTCGCCGACCTGAACAGCACCCATGGTCGTCCATCCAGAGGCCGTCGGCAGTGGTGTATCGAGGGCGAGCGGGCCGCCCGTCTGAGCACCCTTCATGAACACCACCCGCTGGCAGGGATGCGACGGCGAGAGGTGGTCCATGATCTCCTTCAGGTACGGGGTCCGTGCGGTGCGCCATGGCCCGGCCTCGTTGGCACCCCTCGGGCTCAAGCCGCGATGCCGATCGGCCCAGGCCGAGACGGTGAGCGACGGATCGGGACGGAGGCCGTCGGCCCAGGCGGCCGCGATCGCCGAGGCACCATCGTAGTCGTCGAGGCGCATGGGCTGCGCTCAGCCGATCAGGCCGGCGAGCGACTGCAGGAGCACGATCAGCAGCAGGCAGCCCACCAGGGCGTCACGCAGCGTGCCGATGACCGCCGTGGCGAGCCAGCGTCGCATGGGCCGTTCCTCGATCCGGAATGACGATTAGTCGAACCGCGGCTTCAGCTCGGCCACCTCGGCGAGCTGTGCCTTGACCGCGGCCTCGAGCGCCGTCTGCACGGTGTGCGTCTCCAGCCCGAGCTCGGCGGCGAGATCGGCCGCCACCCGCGCCGGCCATTGCACCCAGGCATCGCGCTCCTGCCGGGCCAGGGTGAACACCTGCGCCGTCGCCCGCGCCCGGTCGATCAGCTCGCCCTTGAGCCGCTGCAGCCGCAGCCGCCGCTCCTGCGCTTTCAGGACCTCGTTGGCCGTCCGTGCCTGCAGGAAGCTGGGGCCGCCGCCGGCGAGCGGTTCGGCGCCACCCGCATCACCGCTCTCTCGGTGTGTCTCGCGCACGCTCGCTAGCGCCGCTGCCGGCACCGGCCGCAGGTTCGGGTTCGCCTTTGCCGTCGGGCGTTGCTGCGCCGCGTCGGTATTGCCAGCCCATTGCCGCTTGACCTTTGCGACGTCGAAGCCACCGGCCGGATCGCGGCTGATCCGCCCCGCCGCCAGCGCCTTGCGGACCGCCGTCTCGCTCACCCCGAGCGCTTCGGCCAGCTTGCGATTACTCGTGGCCCGCATGGCGATCAGCGTTCCAGGTCAGCGACTTAATCTCTGCCGATAGAGCGACATTCCACTGGCTTTGCGTGACGATTGAAGCATTCAAGCGCTCGCGCCACCAGCGGAGCCGACCCATGGACCAGCGCGACACGACCCTCGCCAAGATCGGCACCCGGCACCTCCACCTTGAGACTCTGCAGGCCCGCAACAGCGACAGCCTCGACTTCCACGACATGGCCGTCTGGTCAATCAAGGCGGCGCTCGAAGCTGCCTGGGAGGCAGGCCGACAGAGCCGCGAGCCGGTGCTATCGGGGTTTTCAAGGGAAACCGAGATGAGGCTACCTTTCGATCAGCTTCCGGAGTTTCGATCACTCGGGTGAACAGCGGCCTCCGCAGCCATCGGGCTGAGCCGTTGGTCGCTGTCATCGCCTGTCTCTCGAGGGACGTGCCTGCGTAACGTGACGAGTACGCTCAAGGCGGCGCAGGCCTGGGTCAGGCTGGAGGTCGCCAAGTCGCGGGTCAGCACATTGGGGTTGCCGCCGCGATCGAGCAGCGGCTCGTCCGGGTCGGGCTGCCACCAGGCGCCGGTTGCCATGACGGCGACGCCCTGGCGGAGGCCGGGATCGAGGACGGCTCGGGCGAGACAGCTGCCGCGCGGGTTTTCGAGCAGCACGGTATCGTCCGCCTCGATGCCGCGATCTGCGGCGTCGGCGGGGTTCAGGGCCACGGGTTCGCGGTCGCCGCTGCCGCCTGCCGGGGTCTGGTGGAGTTGGCTGTGCAGGCGGTTGGCGGGTTGGCGGGTGACGAGATGCAGTTCGTCGTCGCGGGCGGCGCCCAGCCATTCCTCGGGCGGCAGCCAGGCGGGGTGGCCGGGGCAATCCGGGAGGTCGAGGGCGGCGATCGTTCGGCTGTAGAGTTCGATGCGGCCTGACGGTGTGGCGAGCGGGTGGGCTTCGGGGTCGGTGCGGAAGTCTTCGAG
>SLRI01000002.1 GCA_007131045.1 Rhodospirillales bacterium | reverse complement strand
CCCTCGCCCGCATCCTCGACGGCACCGCCTGGGGCTTCGACGGCCTGCGCGCGCTCGCCGGCACCCTCTGGATCCTCGCCTTCACGACGTTCGTGGTCACCTACTGGCCGATGCTGACCCGACCGCGCCGGCGGCCGGGCTGAGCCGCCCTCAGCTCTCGCGGAAGCTGCGGGTGACCGACTGGATGAAGGGCCGGATCAGGTAGTCGAGGAGCGACCGCTCGCCGGTCAGGATCATCACCTCGGCGGGCATCCCCGGCGTGAGCTCGATCTCCGGCGTCACCCGCTCGAGCTCGTCCGGGTCGACCTCGACCTTGGCGAGGAAGTAGGGCTCGCCGGTGCGCTCGTCGAGGAGGCGGTCGGCGGAGATCGAGCGGAGCGTGCCGGTGATCTGCGGCAGGTTGCGCTGGCCGTAGGCGGGAAAGAGGACGCGCGCGGTCTGCCCGGCGCGGACGGTGTCCATGTCGGTGGGCCGCACCCGGGCATCGACGATGAGCGCGACCTCGAGTGGTACGAGGTCGAGCAGCGGCTCGCCGGCGCGGACGACGCCGCTCTCGGTGGTGAGGCGGAGGTTGACCACGGTGCCGTCGAGCGGGGCGGTGACGACCGTCCGGGTCAGCACGTCGGCGCGCGAGGGCAGCAGGCTCTGCACCGAGGCGAGCTCGGTGCGCACCCGGCTGAGCTCGTCGGCCACCCGCTCGCGCAGCTCCTCGTGCAGGGTCAAGAGCTGGATGCGGGCCTCGCCGATCTCCTGCTCGTGGCGGGCGATGCGGGCGCGGCTCGACGCCTGGGCCGCCTGGATCTCGGCGCGCTGGCGCTGCAGGGACAGGAGGCGCGGCTTGTTGCCGAGGCCCTTGGCGAGCAGGTCGGCGACCGTGTCGATCTCCTCGGCGATCAGGGCGATCTGCTCGTCCTGGGCGATGATGACCTGGCGCAGGCCGGTGATCTCGGCCTCGAGCTGGAGGATGCGCTGCCCCAGAACCTGCTCGCGGCCGGCGAGGGTGGCGCGCCGGCTGGCCAAGAGGCGCCCCTGGGCGAGCAGCGCCGGGCGGACCACCGCCTCGGGGTAACCGGCCAGGGCCGCCGGCAGCTCCAGCACCGGCTCGTCGGTGAGCTCGGCCAGGAGGCGGGCCTCGAGGGTGGTCAGGTGCAGGAAGCGCTCGCGCAAGGCGTCGTGCTCGGCGCGGGCCTGGACGTCCTCGAGCGTCACCAGCACGTGGCCGGCGCGGACGATGTCGCCCTCACGCACGCCGATCTGCCGGACGATGCCGCCCTTGAGATGGGCGATGGTCTTGCGGCTGCCGTCGGGGCTGACGACGCCGGGCGAGACGGCGGCACTGGCGAGCGACGAGACGGCGGCCCACGTGCCGAAGCCGCCGAAGAAGACGAGCAGCGCCAGGTAGCCGACGAGCGTCGGTGCGCGCACCACCCGGGCGAGTGGCGCCAACGGCGACACTTCGTACCGCGGCCGGGCCAGGGACGACGCCCCCCGGCGTCGGCCACGTCGGCGCCAGAGGACGAGCAGGACCAGCGACACGGCAAGCCCGGCCGCCAGGGCAGCCAGCAGGATCGCCGGCCAGCCGGCCAAGCCCGCCGCCGCAGCACGCCACCAGTCGGCCAGCGCCGCGAGATCGCGAGACAGCGCCTCTAGCGATCGAACCATCTGCTCGAGCAACGTCATCGCCTCACTCCCGACCTCGAGCGCCGCGGCCCGGTTCGGCCACCGCCGAATGAGGCGCCGCCGCCTCGGCGAGCTGCGGCTGGGCGCGGCGGATCAGCGACTGCAGCACCCGGTCGCGCTCGCCGAACGCCGCAACCTTGCCGTCCTTCAAGACCAGGATCTTGTCCATGCTGCGCAACACGTTCGCCTGGTGGGCGACGACCACCACCGTTCGCCGCCGTTCGCGCAATCCCGCGATGGCGGTCTGCAGGGCCTGCTCGCCAGCCCCGTCCAGGCTGGCATTGGGCTCGTCGAGGACCAGAAGCGGCGGGTCGCCGAACAGCGCCCGGGCGAGGCCGATGCGCTGCTTCTGGCCGCCCGAGAGCTTGAGCCCCTGGGGGCCGACGCGCGAATTGTAGCCGTCGGGCAGCCGCAGGATCATCTCGTGCACGTCGGCCCGGCGGGCCGCCTCGATCACCCGGGCGTCGTCGACCTCGCCCAGCCGGGCGATGTTCTCGGCGATGGTGCCGGCGAACAGCACCACCTCCTGCGGCAGATAGCCGACATGCAGGCCGAGTTCGTCCGGGTCCCAGCTCTGCACATCCGCACCGTCGAGCCGCACGTGGCCGGCAGTGGGCCGCCAGGCGCCGACCAAGAGCCGGCAGAATGACGACTTGCCCGAGCCCGAGGGGCCGATGATGCCGAGCGCCTCGCCCGGCTGCAGCTCGAGATCGACGGCGTCGAGCGTCGGCTCCCTGGCGCCCATGGGCTGGTAGGTCAGCTTCTCGACCAGAACGTGGCCCTGCGGCGGCGGCAGCTGCAGGCTCGGGGTCAAGACCTCGCCGTCGCCGAACAGCGACCGCAGATTTCCCATCGCGGTGCGCGCCGAGACGAAGCCGCGCCAGGCGCCGAGCGCCCGCTCGACCGGCGAGAGAGCGCGGCTCATGATGATCGAGGCGGCGATCATCCCGCCGCCGGTGAGCTCGCCCTGGAGCACCAGCCAGGCGCCGCAGCCGAGGATGCCGATCTGCAGCACCAGCCGCAGCGCCTTGGTGAAATTGACGAAGCTGTCGGTCAGCGCCGCCGCTGGCCGCATCACGTCGGCGATGCGCCGCTGCTCGAGCTGCCAGCGGCGGAGCGCCGGGCCGAGCATCCCCAGCGCCCGGATGGTCTCCGCCTGCTCCAGATAGGACTGCGCCGCGCCCTGGCTCTGCCGCTGCGCCGACCCGGCCTGCTCCTGGCGGTGCCGGGTCACCCGGTCGTTGAGCAGCGCCACGAGGAAGAGGGCTATCGCACCGAGCAGCGCCACCCAGCCGAGCAACGGGTGCATCAGCCAAATGACGAGGATGAAGAGCGGCATGAACGGCGCGTCGAGAAAGGCGAGGATGGCGTCGCCGCCGAGAAAGGCGCGGAGATCGCGGACATCGGCGACGCTGGCCTCGCCCTTGACGCCGGCGAGGCGGGCACCGATGCCGGCGCGAATGACGGGGCCCGCGAGCCGAGCCTCGACCCATTCGCCGGAAAGCGCCAGCACCCGGCGCCGGGCGAACTCCAGGATGCCGTAGACCGCCGTGGCGAAGACGGCGGCCACGGTGAGCCAAGCCAGCGTGTCGAGCGAGCCGCTGGACAGCACCCGGTCGAACACCTGCAGCATGTAGATGGAGCTGACCAGCAGCAGCAGGTTGGCACCCAGGCTGAAGACGCCGAGCGTCACGCCCTGGCGCCTCAGTTGGCTGCGGCAGTCGGCGAGCAGCGACTCGCGAACCATGGTGTGCTCGCCCCTGGCGATCATGACGGCGGCAACCCCGGCGGACGGGGGGCCCGGCGCGCGACCGCACCGGGCCCGTCGTCGGCGAGGCTAGAGCCCAGCGATCAGGCGATCACGTCTTCGTAGTTGAAGCTCTGGTCGATGGCGTTGTTCGCGATCTCGCTCCCGCCCGGGAACGGATCGGGATCGGTGCCGTTGGTGTTGTTGTCACCGTAGGCGTAGAACTGCGTCGTCTGAACGCCGCCCTTGATGGCCGCACCGAGCAGCTTTTCCGCGGCATCGGCATCGATGTTGTCATCGTTGACGACGAGCCAAGCCAGCGCCTCCTCGATCCAGTCGTCGAGATCGTTCGAGGCCGCGTCCGGCACGCTGTCGATCTTGACCGTGTAGAAGCCGTCTGGACCGCCAAACTGCTGATTGGGCTTCGTGTCGGCGCCGGCAGCGACGTCGTCGGCGTCCCAATAGAGCACGACGTTCGAGATGTCCTGCAGCCACTCCGGAAAGTCGTCGGGCACGTCGATCGGGCCGTCCGGCGTGTCGCTGGTGAGCTTGAGGCTGCCCTCGCGATCGTCGCCGGTGCTCATGGCGCGGACGCCGACTGCGAGCACGTCGTCGAGGGTCTTGTTCGCGATGGTCCCGGTGATCTCGGTGACGCCGGAATAGCCGGGCACGAGTTCGTCGGGCGTGAATACTTCGTCGAAGGTCTCGCCCGTGCCCTGCATGTTGGCGTAGTTGGGCACGCCCCACGAGCGGGGACCACCGGCGCCCAGGTCGCCACCCTCGTCGGGGCCGCAGTCGATGAAGAGCGCCTTGAGATCGGCCTCGCCCTCGGTGACTTCGGCGACAAAGTCGACATTCGCGCCGTTCTGCGTGGCGGTGACGACGATCGTCACATCCTGGGTCGGATCGTTCGGATCTACGTATGTCAAAGTAAACGTCTTGCTGCTCATCTGAGCACCCTCGCCCTTAGGGTTGTTGTTGTGCGAAGGAGCGGGTTCGCCGTCGACCAGGTCGTCGTCGTTTGCAAAGCTCAGGAGTACCTGCCATACCCAGCGGGCTTTAAAAAAAAAATGAAGATTCGGCAACCGCTAAACCTGGAACGAACGCGCGGAAAAGCTCCTTCAGCTGGGCTAACCAATATAGTTTTGCTAAATATTTTGATTGGAGCAATATTTATTTTAAATAGGAAATTAATTTTCCGAGCAACTTTGGGTTGGGAATCCGATAACTATAAACTTCCCAAATGCATTGAGCTTTAGCCGATCTGTCGAATGCGAGCTGGCCGGTCCAGTGTGATAATCCATTCGTATCAATCGGTTACTCGATCATCGCGGCGTCCCCCCAGCGGCCGCAGCATGTCCACCGGGCCATGTGAGGTCCGATACCGTGCCAGGCATCGATCGGTCGGCGTCACCGGTCGAGACCGTGGCCACGGGAGCTGTCGGGTCGGGCTCGAGGACGATTGCCGCGGCGTCGGCGCAGCCGTCGATGCCACTGCCGGTTGCGTCAGGGCGACGATCGGGAACACGGCCCACGATCATGCAAGGGCCAGCTACCTGCGGTGGTGACAGTCGGCATCCTCCGGTGCTAATCGCTAGTCACGTCACTGTCACAAAAGATGCACGGAACCCGGCTACCCAGCCATCCGTGCACCAACGAACGTTTCGAGGGAGAACACGCATGAAGACGAGCCTGATCGCAGGCTTCACCGCCGCGCTCTTGGCCGGCACGGCCTGGGCCCAGTCCGGCACCGTCTCGGTCTATACCGCGCACGCGCCCGAGATCTACAACGAGGTCGTGCCGATGTTCGAGGCCGAGACCGGGATCACCGTCTCGCTCGTCCAGGCGGGCTCGGGCGACATCGTCCAGCGCGCCCGGGCCGAGGCCGCGAGCCCGCTGGCCGACGTCATCTGGTCGATCGGCGGCGAAGCGCTCGAAGCCAACAGCGACCTGCTCGAGCCCTACACCTCCGCCCACGACGAGATGATCGACCCGCTCTACAAGGTCGGCACCAACTGGCTGCCCTATACCGGCATCCCAATGGTCCTGGTCGTCAACACCGACATGGTCTCAGGAGACGAGATGCCGACCAGCTGGGCCGATCTCGCCGACCCCAAATGGGACCAGCAGATCGCGTTCGCCGGTGCCGACAGCTCGGGCTCGGCCTTCATGCAGCTCGCCACCGTGCTCGACGTCTATGGCGAGGAGGAGGGCTGGGAGCTGTTCGAGGCGATGATGGGCAACTTCATCGTCACCAACAGCTCGGGCCGCGTGCCGCGCGGCACCGCCGACGGCGAGTTCGCGATCGGCCTGACCCTCGAGGAAGCGGCCCAGCGCTACGTCGCCGGCGGGGCGCCGGTCACCATCGTCTATCCCGAGCCCGCGACGTCGGCCCTGCCGGATGCGGTGGCGCTGGTCAAGGACGGCCCCAACCCCGAGGCCGGCCAGGCCTTCGTCGACTTCGTCTTGTCGAAGGAGATCCAGGAGTTCCTGGTCGACACCATGCAGCGCCGCTCGATCCGCACCGACGTGGCCCAGCCCGACGGCCTGCCGGGCCTCGAAGAGGTCTCGATCCAGAACTACGACATGGCCTGGGCAGGTGCCGAGCGCGACAACATCATCCGCCGCTACCTCTCGATCCTGCGTCAGTGATTCCGGGCCAGTGAT
>SLRI01000386.1 GCA_007131045.1 Rhodospirillales bacterium | reverse complement strand
TCGCTACACGCTCCGGTCGCCTGCGCCTCGCCGCGATCGACGACAACTCGGCCGCGTCGATCGAGGCCTTCGTGCGGACCACTGTGAAACCGGGCTCGACGTTGATCACCGACGGCCACGCCTCATACCCAGGCTTGGCAGCCGACTACCGGCACGATCCGAGCATCATCGGTGCCATGGCGGCCCAGGTCGTCCTGCCATGGAGCCACCGTGCCTTCTCGCTGATGAAGCGCTGGGCGCTCGGGACCTATCACGGCCTGCGCCGCAAACACGTCGACACCTACCTCGATGAGTTCGTCTTCCGATACAACCATCGCTTCTACCGGCATGCCTCGTTCGAAACCATGCTCGGCCTGGCGGCCCGCCACCAGCCGGTGAGCTATTGGGACATCGTCAAAAGAGACAACCCCCGCAAGGACCGCCGCCCGCCCGGCCAAAAACCGATCCCGGACCCCGATGGCCAACCACAAGATGTAGACGAACCTGACTGAACGGGATAAGCCTTGGATGATCCTCCCCTGGACCCAACCGAATGCTTCAGTTCGGAATATTTCTGCGGCGACGCGTTTTTCCCAAAGTGTCGATCATTGTTCAATCCGGTCGGTGCACGACCGAGCAATCACTGCTGCCTCTTCCGTCCACCGCCGCGAAAAACCGGATGGGCGCGGGAAGGCGTGCCTTCCCGCATTTCTTCCTCGTGGCGAAGGCTCGAAGGCGAGATAACGATAGCCCACCCGCCACCTTCGCGCCTAAGCTCGCCCGTCCGGCTCGAAGCCGAGCCGCAAGAACAGGACAACGGCCATGACGCTCGCGGTGATCGGCTCCGGCTTCGGGCGGACCGGGACCAAATCCTTGAAGGCTGCCGTCGAGCGGCTGGGCTTCGGCCCCTGCCACCACATGCACGAGGTGGTCGAGCATCCCGAGCAGGTCGCCCACTGGCCGGCGCTCGCCGCCGGGCGGACCGTCGACTGGAACGCCGTCTTCGCCGGCTACCGCTCGCAGGTCGACTGGCCGGGTGCGCATGTTTGGCGCGAGCTGGCGGCAGCCTTCCCCGCGGCCAAGATGGTGCACACCGTCCGCCCCGAGGAAGTATGGTGGAGCAGCTTCAGCAAGACCATCGGCAAGCTGATGGCCAGCTACCGGGCGCTGCCGCTGCCGCCGCACATCATCGCCATCCTCGACGCCTGGGGCGAGCTCGCCGGCAAGGTGACCTTCGGCGGCAGGCTCGACGACCGGGACACCGCGATCGCTGCCTACCGCCGGCGCTCCGCCGAGGTGCAAGAGGCGATCCCGGCCGACCGCCTCCTCGTCTTCGACGTCGCCGATGGCTGGGACCCCCTCTGCCGCTTCCTGGACGTGCCCACCCCGGCCGAGCCCTTCCCGCACCACAATCTCCGAGCCGATTTCTGGGAGGTCCTCGGTGGCGAGCCCGCCTGAGCATGCGCCCGAGCGCCACTCTGTCGACCGGCTGCCGGGAACCTTCCGGCACAACTAAGGTTGAACGAAAAGGCTGTCTTTCGCGCTGACCGGTCAACAGTCCATCCCTGCCCTGCCCACCATCCATTTGGAGACTTGCATGTCGAGCAACATGGTTATCGGCGTCGTTCTGATCGTCATCGGCGTCGTGGCGCTTTTCTTCGGCTGGAACCAGTCGCAGTCATTCGTCGATCAGGCGGCCGAGACCTTCACTGGCCGTTTTACCGAATCGACCATGTGGTACTTCTTCGGTGGTGCCGCGGCCCTCGCCGGCGGCGTCGCCCTGTTGCTCCTCGGGAACCGCCGCTGACCGCCGTGGCCGAGGGCGTGATTCTTTCTATAAGAAACGCTTATCCTAAATCGTATGCCTTCACACAAATCCGCGAACCGTGCGTCATAAATCGACTCATTCGCGCTCGGGTTGTGCCGCCATACGACACATACCCTGAGAAACGAGTCGGCATATGACGCATGACCCGAGAAATGAGTCGATATATGCGCCATCATGATTCCTTATGGCGCATGAAACGTCATATTTCGCCCGATTCGGCTACAAACGAACCCAAGAAATCGACGAACGAACCCACGAAAAACGACGATCGAACCCGGCTGGAGAACGAACGAACCCGACTTTCGCGAACGAACCCGGGCGGACAGATTGTCGCAGGTCAGCGCGATTCAGGCTATGCTTTCAACGGGTTGGACTCGCATGACCGCTGTGGCGCCGGGTCGGGCACGCTCCTCGGCTCCCGAGCGGTGTCGTTTTGCCGACCGATCCCGTAGCGGCTTGACGGCGGCGATTTCATCGGCTATTATTCCTAACAAGTCAGTCGCCTACTCTGCGCTTCGCGCCTTGACGTAGCGGCCGGGGGCGGGCTCGATCACCGGAAGCGGGCCGTCTTTAGGGTCGCGGGCGGGAACTTCGCCGCCGCCGTGGCGGCTGAGCCAGGCGTGCCAGTCGGGCCACCAGGAGCCCTCGTGGCGGTCGGCTTTCTCGAACCAGCGCTCGGCGTCCTTGGTTCGGCTGGTGCCGGTCCAGTAGCCGTACTTGCCGGAGTCCGCGGGGTTGATGACGCCGGCGATGTGGCCCGACCCGCCCAGCACGAAGCGGACGGGGCCCTTCAGCAGCCGGCTGCCCTTGAAGGTGGCGAGCCAGGGGGCGATGTGGTCCTCCTTGGTCGAGAGGAAGTAGGCGGGCAGCCCTATCGCCCCGAGATCGATCGGCACGCCGTCGAGGGTGATGCCGCCGGGCTGGGCCAGCAGGTTCTTCTGGTACATGTTGCGCAAATAAAAGCTGTGCATCATGTACGGCATCGCCGTGCTGTCGGCATTCCAGTAAAGTAAATCGAATGCCATCGGCTCGCGGCCCATCAAATAGTTGCTGACGACAAAAGACCATATCAAGTCGTTGGCGCGCATCAGGTTGAAGACCTGCTGCATATGCCGGGATTCGAGATAGCCTTTCTTCTTCATATGCTGATCGAGCAGGGCGAGTTGCTCGTCGTCGATGAAGACGGCCAAGTCACCGGGCTCGCTGAAATCGAGCATGGTGGTGAAGAACGTGGCAGCCTTGATACGATCGCGGCCCTTGGCCGCCTCGTAGGCCAAAAGACAGGCGGTGAGCGTGCCGCCGAGACAGTAGCCGATGACGTTGAGCTCGGCCTCGCCGGTCTGCCGTTCGACGGCATCGATGGCGGCGAGCGGGCCTTCCTTCAGGTAGTCTTCGAAGCTCTTGTGGGCGAGCTCGGCCGAGGGGTTGACCCAGGAGATGACGAACACGGTGAACCCCTGCTCGACCGCATAGCGAATGAAGCTGTTCTTCGGCTTCAAGTCCAGAATATAGAACTTGTTGATCCACGGCGGGACGATCAGCAATGGCCGTCGCTGCACCGTCTCGGTCAGCGGCGCGTACTGGATGAGCTGCATCAGCTCGTTCTCGAAGACGACACTGCCGGGACTGGTAGCGATGTTCTCGCCGACAGTGAAGGCGGCCTCGTTGGTCATGCTGATCTTGAGCTCGCCCTTGCCCCGCTCGAGGTCCACGAGGAGCCGGCGCAGACCGTGATAGAGGCTCTCGCCCTTGGTTTCCGCCGCCCGGCGCAAGACGACGGGGTTGGTCGCGGCGAAGTTCGAGGGAGCCAGCGCGTCGACATATTGTCGGGTGAAGAAGGCGACCTTGTTGCGCAGCGCCGGGTCGATGTCCTCGACATTGGCGACGGTGTTGTGGATCCAGTTGGCAGTCACCAGATAACTTTGCTTGATGTAGTCGAAGACCAGATCCTCGCTCCAGGCGTCGTCCTTGAAGCGACGGTCGTCGGGTGCGGGTGCTGCCAGCGGCGGCACCTCCTCGCCGAGCATTCGGCGCATGTAGTCTTCCCAGAGCTGGCCCATGTCCTTCCAATAGGCGATCTGCGCGTCGACCAGATGCTCTGGATTGGCGAGCAAATGCTGGGCGAACTCGGCGAAAGCATTGGACACCACCTTGGGATCGGGGATCTGGAAGACGTCCTCTTCCTGGCGCTCCAGAAACTGGCGAAACACCCGGTTGCTGCGCTCGGCGAGCTCGGCCGTCCGCGCCGCCAACTCCTTGGCATGCTGCAGCTCGTCCTGGTCGGCCATGGCGTCCCCCCTCTGGTTGCGATCCCTCGCAACCGTTGTGGCGCAGCCCGGCGCTGCCCTGCAAGTGCAGGTGGCCGCATGAGTCAGATGGACGCAGGCGCGGGCACCGATGCGTCCCGCGTCTTAACGGAATCTTCGCATATTGCACCTAGGCTGCGGGCTCGCCGGCGGGTGCCGGAGCCAGGTCGCGAGAGGTGCCGTGACGACGCGAGAACGCCGACGATCGATCGACAGCCGACGACCACCGTGTTTGCCGGCGGACCGCCCTTGAGCGCCCTCCACGATGCCGGCCTCGGGCTCGCCGGCCTGCTCGATTCGATCGACGACGGCAAGCTGCGGCAGGTGATCCGCCTGATCGAGGCGAGCGGCCAGCGGCTTACGCTGGAGCCGGCGCTGGCCGGCCTTCGCCCCCGTTTGCGCAAGCTGCGCCCGGAGCGCCCACTCACCCTGCCCCGCCTGCTGACGACCCCGTTCGCTGCGGCACTCGATCACGACGTGGGCGTCGCGTCGTCGTTCTCGATCGCCCGGCAGCGGCTCGGCTACTGGCAGGCCCGCATCACCGAGCGCCTCGACCCGGCGCTGCTCGAAGCGGCGAGGGCCGCGATCGCCGGGCGATCAGAGGACGACACGACGGCCATGATCGCGGCCGGCCGACGGCTCTGGCCGGCGGTGGCGAGCGTGCTCGCGGCCGAGCCCGTTCCCGACGAGACCACGCCGATCGAGGCGGAGCGCCTGCGGATCGCCGATCTTGCGGGCATCGCCGAGCAGCTCGTCCCACGGCTGGCCAGCCTGTCTTCGTCGTTCTGTGCCAATGATGCCGACGACCGGGCGACATTGGGTGCGATCCTGGCGCTGGCCACGGGTGCCGGGCCGGATCGGCTCGGCACCCTCGCGGCCATGCTCCTGCGTCTGGCGCGCCAGCCAACGGCCTTGGCGCGCCGGCTTCCCGACCTGGCACCGGTCCCGCTGCGAGCGCGACTGCAATCCATCCTCCGACAGCTCGAGGCCGAGCATCGGCAGTACCTCGCCGGGGAATTGGCCCGGCTCGGGGGCGACCGGTCCGAGCCCTTGGAGGATGCCATCGACAGGCTGGGCAAGCTCGCCGACGCGCTGGTCGGACAGGCTTCAGCGCCATTGGCCGAGCCCGCCGCCGAGCTTCGGGCCCTGCGCCACGAGGCGGCTGATCTGGCGCGCGAGCGCTACGCCACCTCGATCGATACGGTGCTGGCGCCGCTGCCGGCAGTCGACGCTGCCGACCGGGCCGGTGCCATCAAGACACGCGAGGAGGCGGCGCGACGGCTGGCCCGGCTGGCAAGCATCGTCCGCCGCCTGGCGCCGACCACCGCCGTCCACGAGCTCACCGGGGCGACCGTCGAACGGCTGGTCGACCTCGGCGCGCGCTGCGGGCGTGGGGCCGGCACCCTCGTCGACATCGACGATGCGCGCTTGATCGAGATCCTCGCCGGTCCCGACCTCGCCTGGCATTATCTCCGCCCGCAAGTCGGCAAGTTGGTCGCGGCGCCTGGGGCGAAGGGCAGGACCGCCCGCCGCTCGACGGTTGCCGGCGAATGACAGCCGATCCGACCGGGCCGGATGCTGGCCCGAACGCGCTCTGCAAGGCAAGAGGCACGCTCGATCCATGCCGAACCGCCCGGTCGTCGCGCCATCGTCCTGATCCCCGAGCTGGAGCGGGTCGAGCGGTTCGCCGGGCGCGCCCTGCTGATCGACAACCTGCAACCTCTCGAACGGTGGCCGATGCAGCCCGGCGAGCCCGCGCCGGTGTCGGGTGAGGCCGGCAGGCGGGTGCTGCCGCTCCCCTTGCGCGGCACGTCGAACATCGGCCTCGAGCTCGTTGTCTCCGAGGCCTGTTGGGCCGACATGGTGACCCCGACCGGCGATCTCGGGCACTTCGCCCGGCTCTGGACCGGCTTCGAGCTGGTCGCCTACTGGCTTTTCTCGACAGGGTCGCCGCCGCCTTGCGCGCCGAACCGGTGCAGAGCAACCTCC
>SLRI01000488.1 GCA_007131045.1 Rhodospirillales bacterium | reverse complement strand
TGCCGGTGAGCGTCTCGCCGACGACGTCCTCGAAGGTGAAGCTGCCGTCCTCGAGCCGGAGGATGGTCGCATCGCCCACTTTGCCGGGCTCGAGGCTGCCGAGTTCCGGGCGCTGCAGAGCCTTGGCCGCGTTGACCGTGGAGCAGGCGATCACCCGGTCGAGCGGCATGCCCAGCGCCAGGAACTTCGAGAGGGTGGTCACCTGGTCGAAGACCGGGCCGTCGATGCAGAGCGTGTGGATGTCCGAGGAGATGACATCGGGCTCGAAGCCGTGGGCGAGCATGGCCCGGCCGGTGGCGAAGGCGAACGAGCCCTTGCCGTGGCCGATATCGAAGACGACGCCCTTCTTGCGGGCCTGCCGGGCGGCGTCCTTGACCCGGCCCCTGCCGTCGACCGGGGTGTTGGGGAACGGCCGGAAGGCGTGGGTCAGGACGTCGCCCGGGCGCAGCCGGTCGAGCACCGCCTCGTAGGTCGGCGGCGGCTCATCGATATGCGCCATCAGCGGCATGCCGCAGGCTTCGGCCACCTCGAGCGCGATCTCCAGGGGTGCGATGCCGGAGGTGCCCGAGGCGTGGCGGCCGACCCTGACCTTGATGCCGACGACGACGTCGCGGTTGGCCGCTGCCACCTCGACCGCCTCGCGCGGCGCCATCAGCCGCATCTCCTCGCTCTCGCCGACCATGATGGTCTTGGAGAAGGCGTAGATGCCGGCGAACGAGACGTGCAGGTAGGCCAGGATCCGCACTTGGGCCGGCTCGATCACGTGCCGCCGGAAGCCCTTGAAGTTGCCGGGCCCGGCGCTGCCGGTATCGACCGCCGTGGTCACCCCGCTGGTCCGGCAGAACTGGTCGGCGTCGATGCCGAGCGAGGTCCCGCCCCAGTAGACGTGGGTGTGCAGGTCGATCAGGCCGGGGCTGACGATATGGCCGCTGACGTCGCGCGTCTCGGCGCCGATCAGACCGTCGCCCACCGCGGCGACACGACCATCGGCGAAGGCGACGTCGGCGATGCGGTCGGTAGCGCTCGCGGGGTCGACGACGCGGCCGCCGCGCAACACGAGATCGAAGCTCAAGTCGTTTCCCCCGGCTCTTCTTGGTTATTCAGGTGCCACGGCCCCTGCCCGCTCGACGATCAGGCGGTACTGGTCGGGCTGGCGGTGCCGGGCAAAATCGAACGTCGAGGCCTTGTAGGACTTGCCGAGATCGAGGTCCACCCGGGCGATCACCAACTCGTCGTCCTGGGTGACCGCTTGCCCCACCACCTCGCCGGTGGGGGCGATGATCGAGGAGTTGCCGATCATCTCGCAGCCCTCCTCGACGCCGCATTTGGCGGTGCCCACGACCCAGGTGGCGTTGGCATAGGCGCCGGCCTGCATCGAGAGCTGGTTGTGGAACTCGGAGAGGCGGTCGTGGTCGGGGGCCGGCGGGTTGTGCCGGGGCGTGTTGTAGCCGATCAGCACCAGCTCGACGTCCTGCAACCCCATCACCCGGTAGGTCTCGGGCCAGCGCCGGTCGTTGCAGATCGCCATGCCGAGATGCCCGCCCATCGCCGGCCAGACCGGCCAGCCGAGATCGCCCACCTCGAAGTAGCGCTTCTCCAGGTGCTGAAAGGCGCGCCAGGGCTCGTGCTCCGCGTGGCCCGGCAGATGGATCTTGCGGTACTTGCCGACGATGGCGCCTGCCTTGTCGACCAGGATCGAGGTGTTGAAGCGGCGGCCCTCGGGGGTCAGCTCGGCGTAGCCCAGATAGAAGCCGATGCCCTTCTCGCGCGCCGCGGCGAACAGTGGTTCCGTATCGCTGGACGGCATCTCGCGCTCGAAGAAGCTGTCGAGCTCGGCCGCGTCCTCGAGATACCAGCGCGGGAAGAAGGTGGTCAGCGCCAGTTCCGGAAAGACCACGAGATCGACGCCGTTGCCGGCCGCCTGGTCCAAGAGGGCCAGCATGCGGCGGACGACGTCGGCCCGGCTGTGGGCGCGCTGGATGGGCCCGAGTTGGCCCGCGGCGACGGTCAGGATGCGGCTCATCGTGGGGCGGCTCCGAAGACGGCGTCGGCGCTGCGGCCGACGATCTGCTGGTAGATCGAGGGGTCGGTGGCGCCTTCCGTGGACAGGCAGACGACCCGTGACTGCGGGCCGAGACAGAGCTGCTCGCGCATGGCGGGATCGAAAGCTGCATGGCGAAAGCCGGCGATGGCGGCGGCGCCGGATTCGCCGCTGACGATGCCGAGGCCGGCGAGGTCACGCATCATCGCCGCCACCGCGTCGTCGGTGATGGTCATGAAGGCGTCGGCGCCGGGGCCGAGGATCCGCCAAGCCAGCATCGAGGGTTCGCCACAGGCGAGGCCGGCCATGATGGTGTCGAGATCGCCCGGGAAGACCGTGGGCTGGCCCAGCCTTGCACTCTCGAACAGGCAGGCGGCGCGGTCCGGCTCGACGACGACGAAGACCGGCCGGTCGCCGCCGTGCAGTTCCCAGAGCCAGGAGAGCACGCCGGCGGCGAGGCCACCGACGCCGCCCGGCACGAAGATGTGGGTGAAGGCAGGCTCGACCTCGAGGATCTCGGCTGCCAGCACCGCATAGCCCTGCATCACGTGGCGCGGGACGTCGTCGTAGCCGGGCCAGGAGGTATCCGAGACGATCTGCCAGCCCTCCTTGGCCGCGACCTCGGCCGAGTGGCGGACGGCGTCGTCGTAGGTGCCGGGCACCCGGATGACCTCGGCGCCGAAGCCGGCGATGGCGTCGACCCTGCCCTGGCTCACCGTCTCGTGGACGAAGATGACGGCGCGCACGCCCGAGCGCTTCGCCCCCCAGGCGACGGCCCGACCGTGATTGCCGTCGGTGGCGCAGGTGACGGTGAGGCCCGCACTGCCACGTTCGCGGGCCAGGCGCTCGACCGCATAGGCGCCGCCCAGGGCCTTGAAGCTCAGGAGCTCGAAGCGCCGGCTCTCGTCCTTGAGCAGCAGTCCTGCGACACCGGTCTCTCGGGCCATGGCGTCCAGCGAATGCAGCGGGGTGGGCGCATAGCCGGACCAGCGCTCGATCGCGGCCCGGGCCTCCCGCCCGGCCTCGACCGAAAGGATGGCGCGCTCAGCCTCGCCATAAGCGCGCTCGCGCTCGAGACCGGGGTTGCGCAGCAATTGCACGGTCCCGTCGGCAGTGCGCCGGATCTCAGCCTCGGGCGCGCCCTCACCACGCATGCCGCCACGTCCCCCTGTCAGCGTCGTGCCCCGGATGTCGCACGAGGCCGGGGTGTTGTCGAGTGCTGCCGCCTACCCGCCGCGTTTGCGGGCGTGCTCCATATAGCCCCGGAGGATCGCGTTCAGCCGCGTCTGGTAGCCCGGACCCTGGGTCCGCAGCCAGTCGAGGACATCCTTGTCCAGCCGCACCGTGATCCGCTCCTTGGGCGGCGGATAGACGACCGGATATTTCACCGGATCGTCCGGGTAGTCCGGGTCGTTCGCCGGATCGTCCGGGTCCTCGGCGATCTGCCGGGCGATGTCCTCCTCGGTCTGCGCATGAACGGCGGCCCAGTCGGTCTTGCCCACGGCGAAATGGAGGCTGCCATCCGGTTCCTCGAGCAGCACCCGGCCGTCCTTCAGCCTGGTGGCTCTGACGATCCGCTCGTTCTCGGTCATAGCTGCGTTGCTCCCGTCGGTTGGCTCGGCGCGCCGAGATGATCCTGTAGACGTCGCCGCGCATCGTAAAGGTGATGTGATAAAGCCGTCCGTTCAGCGGGCAGAGTATGACCCAGCGCTCCTCACCGTAGTTGCGCCGCACGTCCGGGCGCACCACGCCGGCCGGATCGTCGAACACATCCATGAGGTCGATGAAGTCGATCTGCCGGTGCCGGAGGGTCCACTGCCGTTTCGGCTCGTCCCACTCACAATCAGCCATCTAGTATGCACAAACCGTCTGCACAAGCCGGCTAATACGCATAGGCAGCGAACACCGGGTCGACCGAGCCTTGCCACTCGCGCTCGAAGCGCTCGCGCTTCTCGGCGGCCGGGGAAATTCCCGACTTGGCGGTTTCCCAGAGCGCGTGGATGTATTTGCGCTCGTCGCGGGCGTCCCAGTCCATGACGCCTCGGGCCGCCAGGCCCGCATCGGCGATCTCCAGGGTGCGGAGCGCCAGGTCCTGCATGGTGCCGCCGCGGAACGGGGTCTGCAGGCCGCTGCGCGGCACCTCGGCGCGCAGCCGCTCGTGCTCTTCCAACGTCCAGTCGCGGCAGAGATCCCAGGCGGCATCGAGGGCGGTCTGGTCGTAGAGCAGCCCGACCCAGAAGGCCGGCAGGGCGCAGAGCTGGCGCCAGGGGCCGCCATCCGCACCGCGCATCTCGAGGAAGCGCTTGAGCCGGACTTCGGGAAAGAGCGTGGTCAGGTGGTCGGTCCAGTCGCTGATCGAGGGCTTTTCGCCGGGCAGCGCCGGCAACCTTCCGTCGAGGAAGTCGCGGAAGGACTGGCCCGCGGCGTCGATATACTGGCCGTCGCGATAGACGAAATACATCGGCACATCGAGCACGTGGTCGGCATAGCGCTCGAAGCCCATGCCGTCCTCGAAGACGAACGGCAGGATGCCGCAGCGGTCCTTGTCGGTGTCGGTCCAGATGTGGCTGCGATAGCTCTCGAAGCCGTTGAGCCTGCCCTCGGTGAAGGGCGAGTTGGCGAAGAGGGCCGTCGCGATCGGCTGCAGCGCCAGGCCGACCCGGAACTTCTGCACCATGTCGGCTTCGCTCGCGTAGTCGAGATTGACCTGGATGGTGCAGGTCCGGAGCATCATGTCGAGGCCGAGCGAGCCCACCTTGGGCATGTAGCGGCCCATGATGTCGTAGCGGGCCTTGGGCATCCAGGGGATCTCGTCGCGCCGCCATTTGGGCTGAAAGCCCATGCCCAGCATGCCGATGCCCAAGGGGTCGGCCACCTCGCGGACCTGGGCCAGATGCTGGTGCACCTCGCTGCAGGTCTGGTGGATGTGCTTGAGGGGCGCGCCCGAGAGCTCGAACTGGCCGCCGGGCTCGAGGGTGATGTTGCAGCCGTCGCCCTGCAGCGCGATCGGCTGCTCGTTCTCGAGCACCAGCTGCCAGCCGAAGGTCTGGCTGAGCCCCTCGAGCAGCGCCCGGATGCCGTGCTCGCCGCCGTAGCCCAGCGGCTGGAGACCGTGGCGGCAGAAGCCGAACTTCTCGTGCTCTGTGCCGATCCGCCAGGCATGCTTCGGCTTCGAGCCCTGGGCGATATACTCGACCAGTTGCTGGCGGTCTTCGATCGGCTCGCCCCGGCCCGTGGGTGGCGCGGACATGGCTGATCTCTCCGAAAAGGCGGTTAGCGAAGCGCTGCCTCGACCTCGGCGAGCAGCGCCTCGACCTCCTGGGCCGCGGCGCTCTTGGGCTCGCTCTCGACGACGCCGAGGCCCCGGCCGAGGCTGTTGATGAAGGCCTGCCGATTGCCGAGGCGCGCAGATAGCGCCGCGTAGCCGCGTTCGGCAATAGACTGCAGCGCCTCGTCGAAGCTCTTGCCGCGCGGCGGCACCCGGTTGAGGACCAGCGCCGCGGGCTTGCCGTCCTTGATCGCGATGTCGAGCGTGCTCTTCGAGGCCCAGATGTCCAAGGGGCTCGGCTGGCAGGGGACGAGGACCAGATCGGCGGCCTTGATCGCCCCCTTGGCGTCGCTCTCGGCATGCGGCGGGCTGTCGACGACGATCCGCTCGCACTCGCGCTTCAACCGGTCGAGCTCCACCCCGAGGCGCCAGCCGCCGACCATCGAGAAGCGAATCTCGGCTGCCTCCCTGGCCTCGTGCTCGCGCAGCCGCATCCAGGCCGTCAGGCTCGCCTGCGGGTCGATGTCGACGACGGCGACGCTGTGGCCCGCCTGGCGCATGGCGGTGGCCAGCTGGACCGCGAGCGTCGTCTTGCCGGCGCCGCCCTTCTGCTGGGCGATGGTGATGATCGCGGACATGACCGGCGGTCTCCCCTGCTGCAGTTGGCCCTGGTGGCGTTGGCCCTGCTGGCGTTGGCAACGTTGCCTTGATCAGTAGCCGCGGCTGCGGTCGACCACGGCGGTGAGCGGCCGGCCCTCGCGCAACCGACGGATATTGTCGGCGATCGTCAGGGCGGCGGTC
>SLRI01000580.1 GCA_007131045.1 Rhodospirillales bacterium | reverse complement strand
CGCTGATCGGGGTGAAGTCCTCGGCACTCAAGCTCGGTGAGCAGACCCATGCCTGGCTCTACGGCTTTTATGGCGTGATGCTCGCCTGCCTCGCCGCCGCCGGCCTCGCCGCCGGCCTCGGCCCGTTGTTCTTCATGGCGCTCTTGCCGGTGGCCGGGGTGCTCGCTTGGCAGGTGCACGGGCTGGAGCTCGACGAGCCCAGCGACTGCCTGATGCGGTTCCGCGCCAACCGAGGCCTCGGCCTCCTCGTCCTCGTGGCGCTCCTGCTGGGTCACTGGAACATCCCTTGAGCCCTCCACCCGGTTACGGCGACTGGTTCGGCCTGAACCGGATCGGCCACTTCGTCCAGGACCTCTCCAACGATGTGGCCGAGTTCGGCGACCGGCTGGTCGATCGGCACATCCGCCTGGCCGTCACTGGCCTCCGCCGCAGCGGCAAGACGGTGTTCACCACCGCCCTGGTCCACCACCTGCTCGACGGCCACGACCTGCCCTTCGTCGCCGCCGTCCACGAGGGCCGCTACCAGGGCGCCAGGCTCTTGCCGGTCTCCGGTACCGCCTTTCCCTTCGAGCGGTTCCGCCGGGTGCTCGTGGACGACCGGCCGGTCTGGCCCGAGGCAACCGACCAGCTCACCACGCTCAAGCTCGAGCTGCGCTTTCGGGCGACCGGCTTCGTCCAGCGCTGGGTGGCGCCGACCGGCAGCCTGATCCTCGAGATCATCGACTATCCGGGCGAGTGGCTGCTCGACCTGCCGCTCTTGGCCATGGACTACGACCGCTTCGCCGCCGAGGCGATGGCCCGCGACGGCCGCGAGCCGCGAGCGGGTGTCGCCGGCGAGTGGCGCGATGCACTCCAGGGCCTGCACGATGAGACGGAGCCGGCCGCCCTGATCGACGTCTACAGGCGCTATCTGACGGCGGTGCAGCATGATTTGGCCTTGAGCCAAGTCCAGCCGGGCCGGCTGGTCACCGCCGATCCGGACCCGAAGACCGGCTTCGCGCCGCTGCCGCCCGGGGCACCGGAGCCCTTGCGCCGGGCCATGGCAAAGCGCTTCGAGCGCTACAAGGGCCGGGTCGTGGAGCCCTTCTACAAGGACCATTTCAGCCGCTTCGACCGGCAGATCGTGCTGGTCGACCTGCTCCACGCGCTGAACGAAGGCCCGGCCCATTTCACCGACTGCCAGGAGGCCCTGGCGACGATCCTCGAGAGCTTCCGCTACGGCAGCAACAGCCTGCTCGCCCGGCTGTTCCAGCCCACTATCGAGAAGCTCCTGTTCGCCGCCTCCAAGGCGGACCACGTCGCCGCCAACCAGCACGCCAACCTCAAGCAGCTCTTGGAGCTGATGATCGCACCGGCGAGGCGCAAGGCCCGCTTTGCCGGGCTGACCACGGACGTTCTGGCCTTGGCGGCGCTCCGGGCCACCGATACGGTGCGGACCGAGCATCAGGGCCAGCAGCTCTCCTGCGTGCGTGGCCGGCTGAAGGACGAGGACCGCGAGACCGTGCTCTTTCCGGGCGAGATCCCAGGCGACCTGCCGGACGACGAGGACTGGCGCTCCGGCCGCTTCCGCTTTCGCGAGTTCGGCCCGAGGCGCCTGGTCGCCGGGCAGAAGGGCCAGCACCTCAGGCTCGACCAGGCGATCGAGTTCCTCATCGGGGACAAGCTCGGGTGACGCCCGGGGGCCCGATCTTCCCGTTCGAGCTCGATCCCCGGACCGGCCGGTTCGAGCGGGTCGAGGAGCCGGCGGAGAGCCCGCCCGAGCCCGAGCTGCCGGCACCTCTGGAGAAGCCGCGGCCCTCGTGGAAGCGGCCCGGGCTGCTGGCCCTGGTCGCTATCGTCGGCATCGTCCTGATCCAGGCGGTCGACTACCTGACCCGGCTGATCGAGCGGGCGCCGCTGCTCGGCTGGCCGTTCATGGTGCTGCTCCTGGTCGCCGTCGGCACCGCGCTCGGCGCCGTCTGGAAGGAGGTCTTCGACATCCGCCGGGTGCGCCGGGCCGAGACCTTGCGCCTGACCGGGGCCAGGCTCGCCACCTCCGAGCTGCACGGCGAGGCCGGGCCGTTCCTCGCCGCCCTCGACCAGCAGCTCGCCGAGCGGCCGCAGCCGGATATCGCGGCGGCGGGCGAGCGCGGCCTCGCCGATGCCGAGATCGTCACCCTCTACGAGCGCCAGGTCCTGGCTCCCCGGGACAAGCGCGCCTATCGGCTGGTGCTCGAGGCCAGCCGCGATATCGGCATCCTCACCGCGCTCAGCCCCCTGGGCCTGCTCGACGGCGTCCTCGTCCTCTGGCGGACCACCATGATGCTGCGCGGCATCGCCCGGGCCTATGGCCTGGCGCTGAGCCCGGCAGCGTCCTTCTCGCTGTTGAAGAGCTGCATCCGCAACGCCGCGATCGCCGGGCTCGCGGATGCCGTGAGCCACGCGGCGGTCGAGCATGTCGGCGCCTCGCTCACCGCACTGCTCTCGGCCAGGGCCGGCCAGGGGGCGGGCAACGCGCTGCTCGCCGGACGGCTCGGCCTCGAGGCGATCCGCCTGACCCGGCCCCTGCCCTTCATCGCCGAGCCGCAGCCGCGGCTCAGTCACGTCCGGGCCGCCATCTTCGATCCGAGCGGCAAGGTGAAGCAGGAGGTGGGCTGAGCGAGCGCTTCTGCAGCAGCAGCCGTTGCGCCGCTCCGGCCGCGGGCGTTAAAACAGGCCACGACCGAATGATCGGTCGAGGGGAGGAACTGCGATGACTGTCGAACGTGGCATTCTGCTCGTCGTCGGCCTTTTGGTGCTGGTCACGGTGCTGCTCGCCGTCTGGCACAGCCCGAACTGGCTCTGGATCACCGGCCTGCTCGGGCTGCATCTGGTGCAGGCGAGCTTCACCGGGCTCTGCCCCGTGGTGATGATGCTGAAGCGGCTCGGCCTGCCGACCCGGGCAGGCTTCGGGCACGCCTGAAGCAACGCCAGCCGCCGCCGCGCTTAACGGTTGTTCACCAGTCGATACGCTTCGCGATCTTAACGCATTGTTAAGGCCTCCGGCTTCCGCGACACTTCCTGCAACGAGGAAACGTGCTCAACGAGGATGGAGGCCCGGCCATGCTGGACGGGACGAGGAGCTGGCTGGCCCTGCTCGCCTTGGCGGCGGGGCTGGGCCTGGCGGCCGCACCTGCCGCGGCCGGGACCTACTGGCAGGCCGCGCTCGGCAGCGCCGCCGAGGCACCGCTGATGCGCGAGCTCGCCGGCGGCGCCATTCGCGGCCCCGCCGGCTGGGAGCTCTGGTGCGCCGGCCACCCCGAGGAATGCCAGCGCGGCTCCCCCGCCATCGTCACCCTGACGCCCGAGACCATCGCCCGCATGGACCGGGTCTTCCACGACGTCCACGCCCGCATCACGCCCGAGGAGGAGCCCCCCGGCCAGGACGTCTGGCGGATCGTCGAAGGCCACGGCTACGGCGATTGCGAGGACTACGCGCTCACCTGGCGGGAGGAGCTGGTCCTGGCCGGCCTGCCGCGCGGCGCCCTCGACATCGCCGTCGCCGAGACCGAGCAGGGCGAGATCCACGCCGTGCTGGCGATCCACACCGACCGCGGCACCATCGTCTTCGACAACCGCCACAAGACCCCCAAGTCCTGGGCCAGCCTGCCCTACGCCTGGCTCGCCCTCGAGCCGATCACCGCCAGCCTCACCCCCTGGCAGACCCTCCCCGACCACCACCGCATCGGCACCACCCCCACCGTCACCGCCGAAGGCCAGTTACGCCGCTGAACTGAACCGGGCGTCCATTATAGGAATATTCGCCGATCCGGTCAACCCAGGCCCTAGGGTCCTTCGGCAAATCCACCCCATCCCGAGGCGGCCCGGCGCGGCACCCTCACACGCCGCATCGACGGACCGCGCCAAGCCACTGCGCCAAAAAGCTGAAACGCCATTCTCTGCGACAACCTGTACCTTTGGGTTCGTTCGCGGAAAGTCGGGTTCGTTCGCCCAACAACTGGGTTCGTTCGTCGATTTGGTGGGTTCGTTCGTCGTCGCCTTGGGTTCGTTTGCGGCCGAATCGGGCGAAATGTGTCGTTTCATGCGCCATAAGAAATCGTGATGGCGCATGAAACGACGTAGATTATGACAAATGAGTCGATATACGACGCATCGCTCGGGTTCATGGCGCATGAAACGACACAACCCGAGAGCGAACGAGTCGGTATATGACGCATGATTCTTGGATTTGTATGAAGGCGTATGATTCGGGATAAGCGTTGCTTATGGTAAGAAGCACGGGGAGGCAGCGCCTCCCCGTGGGCCCCTCCGGTACTTTTGGCGGTGGTGGCGGTTGGGGGCGGTGATCACGCGATCGTCAACGGGCGGGGGCGCCGATGTCGCTCGCGCCCCGGCAGGCGTGGCCGTATCCTGGGTGGAGCAGCTTGCGAGGATTTGCATGAAGAAGTCGCAGAAGAAGCCGGCGCGAAAGGCGGCGCCGGCCGCCAGCCGGGCACCCGCCACGACGACCGAGGCCGCCCCGGCAGCCGGCGCTAGCCAGACACAGCGCCAAAGCCACTCGCGCCGCTCGCTGCTGCGCCTCGCCCGCAACGGCGCCATCGGCATGGCCGTGCTCGGCGGCGGCGGCTGGCTGGCCGTCCGCCAGGTGCAGAGCCACTACGCGCTCCGAGACCTCACCGTCATCGGCAACGGCACAGCCACCGTCGTGCAGATCCACGACCCCACCTGCTCGATCTGCGCCCGGCTGCAAAAGGAGATGCTGGACGCCGCCAAGGCCTTCGACGAGGACAGCCTGCAAGTCCGCATCGCCGGCATCGACACCAGCGAAGGCCGAACCCTCGCCGCCCAGCACGGCGTCTCCCACGCCACCCTCCTCCTCTTCGACGGCCAAGGCCGCGTCCGCCAAGTCCTCGCCGGCCCCAACGACAGCGCCACCCTCGAGAACGCCTTCAGAGCCCACCTGATGCGAACCCGCCGCACCACCCCGGCGGGGCGGGGGTAAAAGGCAAGAATCACGGGGAGGCAGCGCCTCCCCGTGGGCCCCTCCGGTACTTTGGTGGTGGTGCGGGTGGGTAGGGCGGTGCAGGGTGGGGGCGGTTCAGGGACGTGAAGCGCTTGACTTTGTATGTACAAAACGGCACCATGTGGGGCATGGGGATCGCCGTTGCCGGAATTGATTGGGACGAGGGAAACCGGGAGAAATGCCAGAAGCACGGCGTTTCCCTTGCCGAGATCGAAGAGGTGCTGACCGATGATCCCCGGTTTGCGCCCGATGTGAGACATTCGGGGGCAGAAGACCGGTTCATTGCCGTTGGCAGAACCAGGAACGGCAGGCCTGCGTTCGTGGCTTTCACCTTTCGCGTGAAAGAGGGCCGGATGTTCGTCCGCCCTGTCAGCGCCCGCTACATGCACAGAAAGGAGGCAGAACGCTATGCAAAGGCGAGTTCCCCGACTGACGACTGACGAGGAAGCCGAGGCGTTTTTGGCTCAGGACCTTTCGGACCTCGATTTTTCGCAGTTCGAGCCCGCTCGTTTCGAGTTCGAGAAGAAATCCGAGCGGATCAACATGCGGGTGCCCAAGCCCCTCTTGGACGCCCTCAAGGCGCGGGCCAGCCATCGCGGCATCCCCTATACCCGCCTCATCCGCGAAATCATCGAGCGCGAAATCGCCCGGCCAGAGCGATGACGCGCGGCCATTGGCGATCAAGGGGCGTAGCGGGATATTGCGAAGGGACACCGAATCGTTAAGAAGGGAGCCGTCCCCTGAACCGAAGGGAGCTGTCCAGCTAATTCGTAAGGTTAAATGAGTCTCGTGGACCCCGATTTCGAGGCCCGATCCCTGCCAAAAACGGAAGCGCCCCTAAGTTCTCCAAATGAGCGCAAGGTAAATGAAAGCCGACTATCTTAAAAAGGATGCAGAAATCGCTGCACGATGGGCGAGTGACGCAATAGCTTCAATTAAAACTTGCATCCTCCTTGACCCATCTATAGAAAATGACTTTCAGGAGGTTGGCTTAGAGCCCGTTTAAAAAGTTGTTGAGCGAAATCAGTCTGTTATGACGCTCCCAGTTCTGCGAGGAACGAGGAGAGATCGTCATGTGGACCGATTCCGCCCGCCGCCAGTATGAGCGT
>SLRI01000240.1 GCA_007131045.1 Rhodospirillales bacterium | reverse complement strand
CGAGCACGAGCGCCTCGGTCCGCGTCGCGAGTGCGTCCGCCTCCGGCGGGGCGTACGGGTCGAAGGCCGCATCCACGATCGCACAGCGCACCCCGTGAACCTGCCGGGCGATCAGCAGCGGCCGGCCTTCGGCGCCGAGAGCGGCGGTCACCCGACGGCGATTCTCGAGGGCGCTGGCGTCGTGATCGGCATTGCGCAGCGAGACGTTGAGACTGGCGAAGGGCCCGTGGCTGACCCCGCCAGTGCGGCCGAAGAAGCCGTGGCGGATGCCGGCGAGCGATGCCGCCTCGATCTTCAAGACACCATCTCCTCGGCGGCGAATCCCGGCGGCAGCAGAGGCCAGGAGGTCACCGCCAGGGCCTGAAAGAGTGTGCCCATGCCGGCCGCCGCGGTGAGCCTCCGGTAGCCTTCTTCGAGCCCGGCCGAGCGATCCGCCGAGGCGCCGCGCACCAGCTGCGCCAGCCTGAGCGCGGCGCCGAGTCGCTCCAGGAAGGCACCCTGCGGCACCGGCCCGAAGACGGCGAGGCCGCCGGTCCTGGCGATCCGCGCCAACGCGCCGAAATCGACCCGGCTGGACAGGTCGACCTCGCCCGGCCGGGTCAAGGGATCGACCTTCTGGTGACGGTGGACGGCCTGCAGCGTGCTGCCGGGGGTGGGCTCGGCCTCGCCGTAGTCGATGACCAGCGCCAAGCCACCTTGCGCGCCGAGCCGATGCGCGAGATCCTCCATCAACGCCTCGCGCGCCGGCGAAAGCTCGACGACGCTGCCCACTGGCGCCCGGCCGAGCCGCAGCGCCGCAGGCGTCGGCCCCGCCGCGCGGGTGAGACAGAGCCGGCCGCGGCCGTCGACCGCGACCTCGATCTCCCGCCAGCCCGCTTCCTCCTTGATGAACTGGCGGATCGGCAGGGCATCGAAGAACTCGTTGGCGACAAGGAGCAGCGGCCGGTCGCCCGGCACGTCGCCGAGATCGGCATGCCAATGGACCCGCTCCAGGCCCGCCAGCCGCCCGGCTTGGCGGGACCGCAAGGCCGGGCTGGTCTCGACCAGATGAATGTCCAAAGCCGCGCCGAAGCCCGGGACGCTGGCGGTCGCCCGCAGCAGATCGGCCATCAGCGTGCCGTTGCCGGGGCCGAGCTCGACCAGCCGGACCGGCGGGCCGCCCATCGTCCGCCAGGCATCGGCGAGGGCCAGACCGATCAGCTCGCCGAAAATCTGCGAGACCTCCGGCGCCGTGACGAAATCGCCGTCGGCGCCGAGTCGGGCGTGCGCCGGGTAGTAGCCGAGGCTCGGATGGCCCAGCGCGAGGGTCATGAAGGTCGCGACGTCGATCGGCCCCTGCGCCTCGATCAGCTCGGCGATGCGCGCTTCGAGGGCGGTTCGCTCGGCGGCAACGTCCGCGGCCATGGCCACCACTCAGCCGTGCCGCCCGAAGAGCGCGCCGAGCCCGCCCCTGGCATTGAGGATCAACAACAGCCCGGCGGCGATCATCGGCAGGGAGAGCAGCTGGCCCATGGTGATGAAGCCGAAGAGATAGCCGAGATGCGCATCCGGCTCGCGGAAGAACTCGACGAAGAAGCGGGCGAGGCCGTAGCCGAGGAGAAAGACCCCGCCGAGCAGGCCGGCCGAGCCCGGGTCACGGGCACCTCGGGCCATCACCTGAAGCACGATGAACAGCACGAGACCCTCGAAGAAGGCTTGGTAGAGCTGGCTCGGGTGGCGCGGTTCGGGGCCGCCACCGGGAAAGATCACCCCCCAGGGCACTTCCGTCACCCGCCCCCAGAGCTCGGCATTGATGAAATTGGCGATCCGCCCGAAGAACAGCCCGATCGGGGCGACCACCGCCACCGCATCGGCGATCTCCAGAAACGCGATGCCCTGCCGCCGGGCGAACAGCCAGCAGGCGACGAGGATGCCGACGAGCCCCCCGTGGAACGACATCCCGCCCTGCCAGACGGCCAGGACCTGCAACGGGTTACTCAGGTAGTAGCCGGGGTGATAGAAGAAGACGAAGCCCAGCCGGCCGCCGAGAATGATGCCGAGCGTGGCGTAGAACAGGAGGTCGTCGACCTGCTCGCCGGTCAGCGTCCAGCCCGGACGCTGGACGATCCGCTTCAACAGCTGCCAGCCGAAGAGGAGTCCGGCAATATAGGCCAGTGCGTACCAGCGTATGGCAAGGGGGCCGATTTCGACGAGAACCGGATCGAAGCCGGGGAACGGGATAGCCAGTAGCGACAAGAGCGCTGCCTTCAATAAAACCCATGGGTTAGCGATGCGAGCCACCGCACGCCCGGTGATAGAGGCTCGGGCAGGGCACGACAAGCATGCCCCGGGCTTGTTAGCCGGTTCGTGATGCCCGATATTGAGTTTACCGGCTCGATGTCGACGCCGTGCTCGATGGAGGCTCTGATGCAGACCGAGAACCGCCTGTTCGATGATCTCGCCCGCGTCGCCAGTGGGGCGATCAACACCCTCGGAGGCTTGCGCGAAGAGATCGAGCTGCGCGTCAAGGAGCGGCTCGAGCGTTTCGCGAGCGAGATGGACCTGGTCAGCCGCGAGGAGTTCGACGCGGTCAAGGCCATGGCGGCCAAGGCGCGGGCCGAGCAGGCCACCCTCGAAAAACGCCTCGCCGAGCTGGAAGCTGCGCTCGCCGAGGCAACGGCGACGAAAAAAACCGCTGCCGCCCAATCGCCGCGCCGGGCCGCGTCCACCGGCCGCAAGAAGGCCGCCGGCAAGGCCACGGGCGAAGCCGAGACATCGGGACCGAGCGATCCGGCGCCCGGCAAGCCGGCGGAGAGCTGATCTCGCGCCTTTCGTCGACCTTGCCAGCCCCCGGCCCTTTTGGCACCCTCGGCAGGGAGCGCCGCGGCACCGTTCTTCGTGCCCCGCTCGTCTGCCACGTCGCCCCCGCGACCACCGCCTCGAGGGCGGCGTCGCCAAGGGTCCGCGGCACGCCACGCCTTTGGAGTAGGCACCCGTGACTTCCCTTCTTTCCGAATTCCAAACCCCGACCCAAAATCCGCTCGACATGGTCGAGAAGATCGCGGTCGCCAATGACTGGCCGTTTCACCGGCAGAGCGACGACGAGCTCGCCGCCGAGATCAGCGGCCAGTGGTGCCACTACAAGCTCTGGTTCGCCTGGCACCCCGAGATGGGCGTGCTGCACCTGTCCTGCGCGCTCGACATGAAGGTGCCGACCAAGAAGCTGCAGGCCTTCTACCACATCCTGGCAATCGCCAACGAGAAGCTCTGGCTCGGCCATTTCGAGGTCTGGCCGGACGAGGACCTGCCGGTCTTCCGTCACGCCTCGCTGTTTCGCGAGGGCTCGATGGCCAGCGCGTCCTTGATCGAGGACCTGGTCGAGATCGCGCTGACCGAGTGCGAGCGCTTCTACCCGGCCTTCCAGTTCGTGCTCTGGGGCGGCAAGGACCCGCACGAGGCGATCCTGGCGGCCATGCTCGAGACCGAGGGCGAAGCCTGATGACCATGCCGGGCTCCCTCTTGCTGGTCGGCGGTGGGCGCATGGGGGCGGCGCTGCTCGACGGCTGGCTCGAGCGAGGCCTGCCGCCGGGCGGCACGGTGGTCGTCGAGCCGGACGCCGAGCGCGCCGAGGCCCTCGAAAAGCTCGGCGTCGCGGTGAAGGACAGTGCCTCGGACCTGCCCGAGGGCTTCGCTCCGAGCGTGCTCGTGCTCGCGGTCAAGCCGCAGGTGATGGCCGACGTCCTCGACGAGCTCCACGCCCGCCTCGTCCAGCCGTCGCTGGTCGTGTCGATCGCCGCCGGCAAGCCGCTCGAGGTCTTCGAGGCCGCCTTCGGCAGCGACCTGCCGATCGTCCGGGTGATGCCCAACACCCCGGCCGCGATCGGCCGCGGCATCTCCGCCCTGTTCGCCAACGAAGCCACCGGCAAGACCGACCGGGCGGCCGCCGAAGAGCTGATGGCGGCTGTGGGCGATACCGTCTGGCTGGACAGCGAGGACGACATGCACGCCGTGACCGCCCTTTCCGGCGGCGGCCCGGCCTACGTCTTCCTCCTGGTCGAAGCCATGGCGGTCGCCGGCGAACGGCTCGGACTCGACCCGGAGCTCGCCATGCGGTTGGCCCGCAAGACGGTGACCGGGGCCGCCGCGTTGCTGGAATCCAGCGACACCACCCCGGCCAGCCTGCGCCAGGCGGTGACCAGCCCCGGCGGCACCACCAAGGCCGCCCTCGACATCCTGATGCCGGTCGGCGACGAGGCCGGCGACGACGAGGAGCTCGTGGGCCTCGGCGAGCTCATGACCGAAGCCCTCGCCGCCGCCGCCGAACGCTCGCGCCAGCTCGGCTGAAGGCCCGCCCGAAGGAGCAGATCACGCCATGGCAAAGCCCAAGAGCAAGACCCGCCCCGACCTGCTCGAAGCCGCCTTCACCCACATCGCCGATGTCGGCTGGGCCGGCTGGTCGCCCAAGAGCCTGGCGGCGATGACCGGCTACGAGCTCGCCGAGGTCTACGACAGCTTCCCGGTGCCGGCGGCACTGGTCTGCAAGCTGGCCGAGCGCCTCGACAAGGCGATGCTGGCGATCCTGCAGGGCGAGCTCGACGGCCTCAGCCACCGCGAGCGGCTGTTCGAGCTGTTCATGCGCCGCTTCGATGCCATGGCGCCGTTCAAGCCCGGCCTAAGGAGGCTGACCCGCGAGGCCGGCATGGAGCCCGAGCTGCTGCTCGCCGGCTGGTGCAACCTCGACCGCATGGCCGGCTGGATGCTGGAGCTCGCCGAGATCCCCTATAGCGGCCTTCAGGCCCGCCTCGCCCGGCGGGCGCTGATGCTCGCCTATGCCCGCCTGTTCAGCGTCTGGCTCGACGACGACAGCCCCGACCTCGCCACCACCATGGCCGAGCTCGACAAGCGCCTCGATCAATTGGAGCGGGCCGCCGATCTCGGCGACCGCCTGTTCGCCGGCTTCGGCCGCCGCCCCCGGGCCGCCTGACAGGATTTTCCGAAAGCGGCCAACGCTTTTTTAACCTTTCTCCCGGATAACCAATGGTGCCGCGTGCGTCGAGGCGCGCGTCGGCGGTGACCCGAGACACCCTCGGCCACCCTTGACGCACCCGAAGCGACCGATCCGGAGAAACGACCGATGGCCATGACCGCCACCACCAACACCTCGGCCAACACGGCCTTGCGCTATCTCGACATCAACAGCCGCGCCTCGTCGAGTTCGCTCGCCAAGCTCTCCTCCGGCTCGCGCATCGTCAGGGCGAGCGACGACGCCGCCTCGCTCGCGGTCGGCACCAAGATCAAGGCCGACGTGACCGCGCTCAAGCAGGCCTCGGTCAACGCCGGCCAGGCCTCCTCGGTCCTGCAGGTCGCCGATGGTGCCCTGGCGCAGACGGTCGACATCCTGATGCGGATGAAGGCCCTCTCGGTCCAGTCGCAATCCGGCTCGGTCAGCGACAACGAGCGCGGCTTCCTCGACAAGGAGTTCCAGGCGCGGGCCGCCCAGATCGACTCGATCGCCGATCAGACGAAGTTCAACAACACGATCCTGCTCGACGGCACGCTCGACACCACAGCGACCCCGGCCGGTGCGGCCTTGAGCTTTCAAGTCGGCGTCGCAGCGGCTGATACGATCGATTTCGAGCTGCCCGAGGTCAAACTCGGTCGTCTCGGCGGCGCCGCAATCCTCGGTGCCGATGGTGTGACCGCTGCTGCACGCTATCTCGACGATGACGGATCAACCAATCCTGCCGCGGTCTCGACCCGTGACCAGGCGATCATCGCCGGCAACATCCTGGACGCGGCGATCAGCCAACTCAACACGTTCCGCTCGGATGTCGGCGCCCGGATCTCCCGCTTCGAGTTCGCCTCGGCCAATCTCGCCACCACCATCGAGAATCTCGATGCCTCACGCTCGGTGCTGCTCGACGTCGACATGGCCGCCGAGATGAGCAACTTCTCCTCCAAACAGGTGCTGCTCCAGGCCTCGGTCGCCATGCTCGCCCAGGCCAACCAGCAGCCGCAGCAACTCCTCAAGCTGCTCCAGTAGGCACGACAAGGGCAAAACGATAAGCTGCCTCGCAAGGGCCGGCTCAAGGAGCCGGCCTTTTCTTTTTTCCACCCGCCAATTTGCCTTTCAAGTATCATGATATGCTTCCCGCTTACGGTCGGCCTT
>SLRI01000647.1 GCA_007131045.1 Rhodospirillales bacterium | reverse complement strand
GGCGCCGTGGGCATTTTGCCACCGGAGCGGCGCTCGCCCGTTGTGTTGCCGGCCAGCCGCTCTACAATTGTGCCAGGTTCAATCAAATGCACGACCATCGGGAGGACAGCATGGCGAAGTTCGGGGTCGGTCAATCCGTGAGGCGGGTCGAGGATCAGCGGCTGATCACGGGTCACGGCCGCTACACCAACGACATCAGCGTCGACGGACAGGCCTACGGTTACGTGCTGCGCTCGCCGCACGCCCACGCCAAGATCAAGGGCATCGAGACCGAGGCCGCCAAGGCCGCGCCGGGCGTGCTCGGCGTCTTCACCGCGGCCGATTTCGGCAGCGTCGATGCCGGGGTTCCCTGCTTCATCCCGGTCAAGAACAAGGACGGCAGCGACCGCGCCGACCCCAAGCACCCGATCCTCTGCAAGGACGAGGTCAACTATGTCGGCGACAACGTCGCCTTCATCGTCGCCGAGACACTAGCCCAGGCGATCGACGCGTCCGAGCTCGTCGAGGTCGACTACGAGGAGCTGCCCGCCGTCGCCGGCACCAAGGAGGCGCTCGAGCCCGGCCGGCCGCAGGTCCACCCCGAGGCGCCGAGCAACATCGCCTTCGACTGGTTGCACGGCGACGAGGGCAAGGTCGAGGCGGCGTTCAAGAGTGCCGCGCACACCACCAAGATCGAGCTGATCAACAACCGCCTGGTCTGCAACGCGATGGAGCCGCGCGCTGCCGTTGCCACCTTCGATCAGGCCTCGGGCGAGCTGGTCGTCCACACCGGCACGCAGGGCGGCTGGGCGTTCCGCGACACCCTGGCCCAGAACCTCGGGCTGGATCCCGAGAAGGTCCAGGTGCTGACCCCCGACGTCGGCGGTGGGTTCGGCATGAAGGCGATGTTCTACCCGGAATACACGATGACGGCGCTGGCCGCGACCAGGCTCGGCCGGCCGGTCAAGTGGACCGCCGACCGCTCGGAGAGCTTCCTTTCCGACACCATGGGCCGCGATCACGTCACGACGGCCGAGCTCGCCCTCGATGCCGACCACAAGATCACCGGGCTGCGGGTCTCGACCATCGCCAGCATGGGCGCCTACTACTACTTCTTCGCGCCGTTCATCCCGACCGGCGCCGCCTTGAAGGTGCTGCCCGGGGTCTACGACATCCCGGCCCTGACTTATGCCGTGAAGGGGGTGTTCACCAACACCGTCCCGGTCGACGCCTATCGCGGCGCCGGCCGGCCGGAATCGATCTACTGCATGGAGCGGCTGATCGACGCCGCGGCGCGCGAGCTGAAGATGGAGCCGACCGAGCTCAGGCGGATCAACTACATCAAGCCCGAGCAGATGCCCTACACCACGGCCGCGGGCGAGGTCTACGACACCGGCGAGTTCGAGCGGGTGATGGACACGGCGATGCAGAAGGCCGACTACGCCGGCGCCGCCGCGCGCAAGAAGGAAGCCGCCGCCAAGGGCAGGTACCGCGGCATCGGCATGTGCTACTACATCGAATCGACCATGGGTGACCCGGCCGAGAGCGCCGGGGTCGAGTTCAACGACGACGGCACCGTCTCGGTCCTCGTCGGCACCCAGTCGAACGGGCAGGGCCACGAGACGGCCTACGCCCAGGTGCTGCACCAGAAGCTGAACGTGCCGTTCGAGCAGATCCGCATCGTCCAGGGTGACACCAAGCGGATCAAGGGCGGTGGTGGGACCGGCGGGTCGCGCTCGCTGACAGCGCAAGGCACGGCGATCAACAGTGCGGGCGACCTGGTGATCGAGCGCGGCAAGGCCTATGCCGCCCAGCATTTCGAGACGGCGGCGGCCGACATCCAGTTCCAGGAGGGTGCCTTCTCGGTCGCCGGCACCGACAAGTCGATCGACATCATGGAGCTCGCGGCCAAGGCCCGGACCATGGCCTCGCCTGCTGAGGGGATCGAGGGCGGGCTCGATGCCGCGACCACCATCACGCTGGATGCCTGGACCTTCCCCAACGGCTGCCACATCGCCGAGGTCGAGGTCGACCCCGACACCGGCATCACGAGCATCGTCAACTACACCATCGTCGACGATTTCGGCTTCGTCCTGAACCCCATGCTGGTCGAGGGCCAGGTCCATGGCGGCGTCGTCCAGGGCATCGGCCAGGCGTTGCTCGAGCACACCGTCTACGACGAGCACGGCCAGCTGGTGACCGGCTCTTACATGGACTACTGCATGCCGCGCGCCGACGATGTGCCGAATTTCGACTTCTCCACGGTCGAGGTGCTCTGCAAGAACAACGCCATGGGCGTGAAGGGCTGCGGCGAGGCGGGCTCGGTCGGCAGTTGCGCCGCGGTCATCAACGCCCTGGTCGACGCGCTCGAGCCTCTGGGCGTCCGCCGCGTCGACATGCCGGCGACGCCCGAGAAGCTGTGGCGGCTGATGCACGAGGCGAAGGCCGCCTAGGAACGAAGAGAGCGGGGAGGATGATCCTCCCCGCGCCCCACCGAAACTTTGCACTGGCGCCCGTTGCACGCACCGGCGCAAAGTCCCGAGGGGGCGTGGGGGAAATCATTTCCCCCACATCTTTTCTTCACTTGGAGTCCTGCCGAGCCATGAACATCGGCGCCGCATCCGAACGCTCGGGCCTGCCGGCCAAGACCATCCGCTACTACGAGGAGGTCGGCCTCGTCCGTCCGGCCAAGCGGCAGGACAACCGCTATCGCGACTACGACGAGACCGACGTGCACCGGCTGCGCTTCGTCCAGCGGGCGCGCGGGCTCGGTTTTTCGGTCGAGCAGTGCCGCGAGCTCTTGGCCCTCTACGACGACCAGAGCCGGGCGAGCGCCGATGTCAAGGCGATAGCCCTTCGCCACATCGCCGAGATCGACGAGCGGATCGCGGCGCTCGAGCAGATGCGGGCGACCCTGCGGGCGCTGGCCGAGAAATGCCACGGCGACGATCGGCCGTCCTGCCCGATCCTCGAGGATCTGGCCGCCGATTGAGCGCCCACTCTTCGGCGAGCCTACTCTTCGGCGAGGAAGTCGCGGATCAGCTCCAGCCGCGTCTGGCGCACCCGGGGATCACGGTCCATGAACGGATGGTCGAACTCGGGGCGCGCTTCGCTCCGCCCGCCGCCGGCCTCGATCGCCTCGATCAACTCGACCGATTGGTCGAGCGGCACGACACTGTCCGCCTCGCCGCCGACGAACATCAGGTGCGCGGTGTCGTCGGGCAGGTTCTCCACCGGGTCGAACCGCTCGGGGCAGCCGTAGCCGGAGATGCGGGCCGGCGAGCCGTCGATGACGAAGCGCTCCGGCTGCTCGTCGTCGCGCAGATAGGGCAGGGTGTTGGCGAGCACGATGCCGCCCATCGAGATGCCGTAGAAGGCGAGCGGTGCCGTGCCCTCGTCGGCGAGGCGGCGGGCGAGCTCGAGCTTATCGCCGATGATCGCCAAGAGCCGCGGCCGGCCGCTCGATCGGCCGTAGCCGCGATAGTCGAAGACCACGACCTCGAGCCCGGCTTCGGCCAGGGGCGTGAATTCCCCGAGCACCTGATCGGCCAGCATGGCGTTGCCGCCGACGACCAGGACGGTGCGGCGCACCTCGCCATCGGGATGCCGGCTGGCGAGCCGATAGCCCTCGAGCGTGCGGCCGTCGCGGGTCCGATGGGTCAAGGGCTCGACCCCGGCCAGGCCCTCTACCCTGCTCGGGTCGGCGCTGCCCGCCAACCGGCTCCAGCTCCAAAAGGCGAAGCGCTCGCGCAGCGGCCCGCAGACGGTGACCTCGGGCGCCTCCGGCAACGTCGCCTCGGCATGGGCGGTACCCGCCATCGACACACTCCCCCCTGTCGACAAAGTGATGGTCGCCGCCACGATGATGCCCAGACGGCTGCTTCTAGTGTCGATCATCCGGCGCTCTTCCTCCTTGCCAGACCGTGTCGGAGTGACAGTCTCGCATCCTCGGGGGTCGACAGACCACCCCCGATTTTGCCATAGCGAGGTAGACGGAGGACGGGGTGCGCCGCCTCGGCCCGAAGCACGGAAGGGAGGACCATGCCGCTCGAGAAGAAGACCATCTGGCTGTTGATCGCCGACAGTGCGAAGGCCCGATTGTTCGCGGTCGACCGGCGCGAGCGCACGCTCCGACCCATGGGCGAGTGGCAGGACGACGTCGCCGGCGGCAAGGCGCAGGAGATCGTCGCGGACCGGCCGGGCCGCACCTTCGACAGCGGTGGTCCCGGGCGGCACGCGATGGAGCCGTCGAGCTCGCCCAAGGGGGTCGCCAAGGCCCGCTTCGTCGCCATGCTCGCCGACCACCTCGAGGACGAAGCCAAAAAGAACGGCTTCGACGAGCTGCACCTGGTCGCCGCACCGCGCACGCTGGGCGAATTGCGCGAGCTGCTCGATCCCGCGGTCAAGTCGCGCCTCGCCCACGAGGAGGCGAAGGACCTGACCCAGCTGACCAAGCCCGAGCTCGAAAAGCTGCTCGGCGGCCGGTTCTGGCCGGTTTGAGCGGCCGGTCTGAGCAAATGACCGATAACGAGATCCGGACCATCGGCATCATCGGCGCCGGCACCATGGGCAGCGGGATCGCGACTGCGGCTGTGGCCCACGGCACCGCCGTGCTGTTGTTCGACCGCAGTGCCGAGCAGCTCGACAACGCCCGCCGAGCGGCCCGGAGCTTTCTCGCCCGGCAGGTCGAGAAAGGGCGGCTGAGCGAGGCCGAGGCGGCAGCCGCGGGCGACCGTCTCCGGCCGGTCGATGCGCTCGGCGACCTCGGGGCCTCTGATCTCGTGATCGAGGCGGTGTTCGAGGATTTCGACCTCAAGGCCAGGGTCTTCGAAGACCTCTCGGGCGAACTCGCGGCCGAGACCCTGATCGCCACCAACACCAGCTGCCTCAGGGTCGACGATCTGGCGGCCCACGTGAGCCGCCCCGAGCGCTTCCTGGGGCTGCATTTCTTCAGCCCGGCCGCGGTCAATCCGGTGGTCGAGGTGGTCAGCGGCAAGGCCAGCGATGCCGCCGCCGTCGAGCGTGCCCTGGCCTGGTGCCGGGCGATCGGCAAGCGGCCGATCCGCTGCCGGGACAGCTGGGGCTTCGCCATCAACCGTTTTTTCTGCCCCTACACCAACGAGGCGGTGCGGCTGCTCGACGAGGGGCTGGCCGATACCGCGACCATCGACCGGGCGGCCGAGGCGGCGTTCGGGGTCGGGGTGGGGCCGTTCGCCGTGCAGAACATCATCAAGCCCCGGATCAACCTGCACGCCATCCGCAATCTGGCACCACTGGGCGCGTTCTACGCCCCGGCCGACGGGCTGGTGGCGCAGGGCGAGGCGGATCGGCCCTGGCCGATCGAGGGCGAGCCGCCGCCGGTCGAGGCGGTGCCGCCGCAGCTGGTCGATCGGCTGCAGGGCGCGGTGTTCATCGCCGTCCTGGAATTGCTCGACGAAGCGGTCGCGGCCGCGGCCGACATCGACGACGGGGCCCGCTTCGCCTTGCGCTTCACCCGGCCGCCTTGCGCGCTGATGGACGAGCTCGGTGCCGCCCGGGTGGCGGCGTTGGTGCAGCCGCTGCTGGCGCGGCACGATCGCAAGGCGCCGACCAGCCTCGCCCGGGTCGGGTCGCTCCTCGTTTAGTTCGCGTGCCCGTGGCGTCGCTGCGCCCGAACGTCGCACCGATTTTTGTGCAGTGCAGCACGAATGTCCTTGCGTACGCGGCGGGCGATGTTATCTCTTGTGCACCGCAACAATTCCCCGGGAGAGTTCCATGACGACCAAGTCCAGCACCCCCAACATGCCCAAGGTCGACGTCGACGCGATGATCGCCTTGCACAAGTCGAACCTCGACACCTTCGTCGCCGCGCAGAAGATCATGTTCGACCTCGCCCAGACCATGGCCAAGCGGCAGAGCGACATGATGCAGGACATGTTCGCGCGCAGCGAGGCGATGATGAAGGGCTTCGACGGCAAGAAGCAGCCGCAGCACTACATGGACGACGCCAAGGCCGCCATGGAGAAGGCGATCGCCGAGGCGAAGGAGACCATGGATCTGGGCATGAAGGCGCAGACCGAGGTCGTCGACCTGTTCGTCAAGCGGGCTTCCGCCAACTTCGACGAGGCCAAGTCGATCGCCGCCTGAGGCGATCGAGCAGGCTGACGAAGTCGATCGCCGCCTGAGGCGATCG
>SLRI01000522.1 GCA_007131045.1 Rhodospirillales bacterium | reverse complement strand
GGCAGCACATGGGCCACGGGCTCGGTCGAGCCCACCGGCCCCGTGGCATGCGGAAAGCCCACGGCCGGGTTGATCGTGTAGTCGACCGCCGGCCCGCCCTGCCGGGTGCCGGCCAAGGCCACCATGATCAGATCCGGCCGCCTCGCGGCGAGCGCGGGGTAGTCCATCCAGCCGCGGATCCGGAGATTGGTGAGAAAGCAGCCGGCGTCGGGCCCGGGGGCGGTGATCAGGGCCGTCACGACCTCCTGCCCCTCGGGCCTGGACATGTCGACGGCGATCGACCGCTTGCCCTTGTTGAGCCCGGCCCAAAAGAGGCTCCGGCCGTCGCTGGTCACCGGCCAGCGCTGCGCGTCGAGGCCGCCCTGCAGCCGGTCGAAGCGGATCACGTCCGCCCCCATCTGCGCCAGGGTCATCCCGGCCAGCGGCACGGCGACGAAGGCCGAGCCCTCGACCACACGCAGGCCCGAAAGGATGCCGCCGCTCACCACGTCACCGTCGCCAGCATGCAGGCATGCCCGTCGCCGTTGACCGTCGCCAGCTGCTGCTCGCCACCCTCCACCGCCGTGCCCACCACCTCCAGCCGCTCGAAATGGAACAGCGGGCGCACGCCCCTGAAGCTGTAGGCCTTCGGCACCGCACCGCCGCGCCGGCGGCGGGCAGCCTCCATCATTAGAAGCGCCTGCAGCGGGCCGTGAACGACCAGGCCCGGGTATTTCTCGACCTCGCGGCTGTAGTCGAGATCGTAGTGGATGCGGTGGCCGTTGAAGGTGACGGCGGAGAAGCGGAACAGCTTGACCGCGTCGATCGGCACCGGCTCGGTGAAGGCGAGGGGAGCTGGCGGCGCCACCGGTGGCGGCGGCGTGAAGCGCTCGGGGATGGCGACGTAGACGATGTCGTGCTCCTCGACCAGGGCCAGGCCGCGCGCCGTCGAGAAGCGGTGCTCCACGGTGACGAACACCATCCGCCCGGCCCGGCCGGTCTTCTCCTGGACGGAGAGGATGGTCGAGCGCCGCTCGAGCGGTTCACCGATCCGCATCTCGCCCTGAAAATGCAGCCGCCCACCGGCCCACATCCGCCGCTCGAGCGGCACCGGCGGCAGGAAGCCGCCGCGCTTCGGGTGCCCGTCGGGGCCGAGGCCGGAGATCGGCGTGGTCGGCAGAAAGCCGAGCCAATGCCAGAGCGGCGGCAGCACACCGCCGGCCGAGAGGCCCAGCCGGTCGCGTGTCGGCACATCCAGATCGACCGTCGCCGCGAGGCCGGCGACCGCTTGTGCGGTGATCGCATCCGTCGCCGTCTCGACCCGCCCGACCCAGGCCGAAAACTCGCCATCCGCCAAAGCACCACCCTCCGCCATCACCCCCCGAGCCAGCCTTAGGTGGCCGCCACGCCAACCGTCAACCCGCGAGCCCAAAGTAACGGAGGGGCACAGGCAGGCGCTGCCTCCCCGCTCTTGTCATCAACCCTGTGGGCAGCCGCTCAGTTGATCGCGGTCCCCGATGCGCCCAGCGACACCGCGCGGACGGGGGCTTCGCGGCCGCTGAGCTCGAGAGCGCGCCAGCTGGCCGCTTCTGGCGGCTCCAGCCCCGCGGCGGTGCAGGCGGCCTCGCTCACCAGGATTTCGCCGGCGCGCGCCGTCGAGGTCAGGCGGGCGGCGACGTTGACCGCATCGCCCAAGGCGGTGAAGTCGGTGTGGCCGCCGGGTGCGCCGACGCTGCCGACGAAGGCGGTGCCGGTGTGGACGCCGATGCCGACCGAGAGCCACGGCTCGCCGTCGGGGCCGTGGCTGGTCGCAGCCAAGAGGTCGCGGGAATCCTCGATCGCCCGGGCGGCGAAGGCCTCGCCGGCGAAGGCCGGGAGGTAGAGGGCCACGACCTCGTCACCCACCAGCTTGTCGATCATCGCGTCCGAGCGGGTGAAGAGCCGGATCGCGATACCGTAGAAGCGGCTCATCAGGTCGCGAAACTCGGCGGCACCCATGCGTTCGGCGAGGGCGGTGGAGCCGCGCACGTCGGCGAAGACGAAGGTGATCTCCAGTTCGGCACCACCGGGATGGGTGCGGGCGAGGTCGTCGCAGAGGCTGCAATAGGCCGGGTTGAGATTGGAAGGGCGCTTGCCGCTGAAGCGGAAGAGCTGGCCGCAGACGCCGCCGAAGGGCACACTGCAGAGCTTGCAGCGAGGCGTGCCCGGCAGGAGGTTGAGAACGCGCCGGTGGCGCCGCAGCAGCGGGTGGGTCCCGGTGAGCAGCCCGCGCCAGAGCTCGTCCGCCTCGGGTGTACGTTGAACGTGGTGCATGGCCGCTCTCCCCCCGCCGGAACGGTCGTGTCAGGATCCCCCGACCGATCCCGAATTTCCGACAGAGCAGCAACGAACACCGTCTCGGCCGGATCTCCAGATCGCCGGCTACTGACTCCCTATCCTACGTTTTTTGCCGGCAGACGACAAGCTCGGCCCCGAAGACCCGGCGGCGGCGTTGCCTCATCGGCGCTCTTCTACGTCCGCCCAGCCGAAGCCAGCCACGCCAAATAGTGCCGCTCGCCGCCGCTGATGGGCAGGACCAGGAAGGCCGGCACCTCGTAGCTGTGGCGGTCCTTCACCAGCGCCTCGAGCGCGTCGACCGCGGCATCGGTGGTCTTGAGATAGACCACCCATTCGGGCTCCTCGGCGATCGCGCCCTGCCAGCGATAGATCGAGGTGATCGGCCCGTGGATGTTGGCGCAGGCCGCGAGGCCGGTCTCGACGGCGGCCCGGCCGATCGCGCGGGCCTCGGCCTCGCTGCCGCAATTGGTCTGGACGATGACGGGCCGCGGTGCCGCCGCCATCGCCTCAGACGATCTTCTGCCCGGTCGCCTCCCAATCCTTCAAGAAGGCGGCGAGGCCCTTGTCGGTCAGCGGGTGGAGGGCCAGCCCGCGCAGCACCCCAGGCGGCAGGGTAGCGACGTGGGCACCCATCTTGGCCGCCTCGATGACGTGGCCCGGGGTTCGCACCGAGGCGACCAGCACCTCGGTCCGGATGCTCTCGTACTGGGCGTAGATCTGGCAGATGTCGCTGATCAGCTCGAGCCCGTCGACGCCGATATCGTCGAGCCTGCCGACGAAGGGCGAGATAAAGGACGCACCCGCCTTGGCCGCGAGCAGCGCCTGGGCGGCGGAGAAGCAGAGCGTGACGTTGACCTTCACGCCCTCGGCGCTGAGCCGCCTGGTGGCCTTGAGGCCGTCCCAGGTGAGCGGCACCTTGATCGTGACGTTGGGGGCGATGGGGGTCAGCTTGGCCGCCTCGGCGAGCATGCCGTCGACGGTGGTGGCGGCGACCTCGGCGCTGACCGGGCCCGGGACCATCTCGCAGATCTCGGCGATCACCTCGAAAAAGTCGCGCCCGCTCTTCATGATCAGCGACGGGTTGGTGGTCACCCCGTCGACCAGGCCGCTGTCGAGCAGGTCCCTGATCTCGGCCACGTCGGCCGTGTCGACGAAAAACTTCATGCTCTTTCCCCCCAAAAAACGATGCCGCACCAAAAGAACGAGCCCGCCCGGCGCGTCACCGAGCGGGCAGGCCCGCCTTCGTTCCGGAGGCTGCAACCGGCCGGTCGTGAACCGTTCGACCGTCCGCCTCGTCAGTGCGCGTAGATGCGCTTCGGCGTATACTGCCCCTCGTCGATGTTGTCGAACAACTCTGCGATCTGCGGGTGATTGACCGGCTCGCCGGTGGCGTCGACCAGGAGGTTCTGCTCGGAGACGTAGGCCACGTAGTACGCCTCGGCGTTCTCGGCGAGCAGGTGGTAGAAGGGCTGGTCCTTGGACGGCCGGATCTCCTCCGGGATCGACTCGTACCACTCCTCGGAGTTCGCGAACTCGGGGTCGACGTCGAAGATCACCCCGCGGAACGGGAACATCCGGTGCTTGACGATCTGGCCGATCGTGAATTTGGCGGCTCTCGCTTGCATTCTCCTGTACTCCATCGGCAACCTTCGAGGTTGGCGTGCTCGGGACCGTTGGACCCGTCCCGTTGAGCAAGATATGGGGTGAGCGGCGGGGAGCGCCAAGTGCGGCGCCCATTTGCGGTGCCAGCACCGCTGCAGGCGCCGCCCCCAGCTGCGTTGCAGCCGTCGCCCCAAGCCGCCGCCGGCCGGGCTACTTGCCGTCGCGCAGGTTCTGGATCAGGGACGAGGTGTCCCAGCGGCCGCCGCCCTTCTGCTGGATCAGCCGGTAGAGCTGATCGACCGTGGCGGTGATCGGCAAGGCCGCACCGTTGCGCCGGGCCTCCTCGAGGCAGATCGCCAGATCCTTGCGCATCCAGTCGACCGCGAAGCCGAAGTCGAACTTGCCCTCGGCCATGGTCGGCCAGCGGTTGTTCATCTGCCAGGAGCCCGCAGCCCCGCCCGAGACCACCTCGAGCACCTTGGCCGCATCCAGCCCCGACTTCTGGGCGAAGTTGAGACCCTCGCCCAGGGCCTGGACCAGGCCCGCGATGCAGATCTGGTTGACCATCTTGGTCAGCTGGCCCGCCCCAACCTCGCCGATCAGCCGAACCGTCTTGCCGTAGGCCTGCATCACCGGCTCGGCCTTGCCGAAATTGGCCTCCGAGCCGCCGCACATGATCGAGAGCGCGCCGTTCTCCGCACCGGCCTGGCCGCCCGAGACCGGCGCGTCGACGAAGCCCACCCCGGCCTTCGCCGCGACTTCACCGAGCTCGCGCGCCAGCTCGGCCGAGGCCGTGGTGTGGTCGACCAGGATCGCACCCTTCTCGATTCCGGCCATGATCCCGTCATCGCCGTAGACCACCGAGCGGACGTCGTCGTCGTTGCCGACGCACATCATCACGAACTCGGCGCCGGCCGCGGCCTCGCGCGGCGTCTTTTGCGCCTTGCCGCCGTGCTCGGCGGCCCAGGCCTCGGCCTTGGCGAAGGTCCGGTTGTAGACGGCGACCTCGTGACCGTCCTTGGCCATGTGCCCGGCCATGGGGTAGCCCATCACACCGAGGCCGATAAACGCGCTCTTGGCCATTGTCGCTTCCTCGCTTTGTCGATTTTTCTCGGAACTCGTGGAGTGCAGGGCCGGCATCCGGCCTTGCGCGGCGCAGGCTAATCGCACACCAAGGGTCAGACAAGCCGAGCGCCGGCGAAGTGCCCTGGCATTTCACGAGGCGGAAAACGAGGGAGGTGCCCGAATTGACGCAGACGCGTGCCGCCGAGGATCAGCGGACCGTGGCCGAGGGGACGGGGGTGCCGCGCGAGCAGACGGTGATCCGCCTCTCCGACTACCGGCCGCCGGCCTATCGCACGGTCGACGTGGCGTTGACCTTCGCCCTCGACCCCGAGACCACGCTGGTCACCTGCACGCAGCGGTTCGAGCGGATGGCCGATGCACCCACACCGCTCGTGCTCGACGGCGAGAACCTGGAGCTGAGGGCGATCCGCCTCGACGGCGCGCCGCTGCCCGAGGGCGCCTACCGACTGGACGCTACCAGCCTCACCCTGCTCGATCCCCCGGCCCGGTTCACGCTGGAGATCGAGAACCGCATCCACCCAAAGGCCAACACCGCGCTCGAGGGGCTCTACGTCTCCTCTGACATTTTCTGCACCCAGTGCGAGGCCGAAGGGTTTCGCCGGATCACCTGGTTTCAGGACCGGCCCGACGTGATGACCCGCTTTCGGGTGCGCATCGAGGCCGACGAGGCGGCCTATCCGCACCTCCTCTCGAACGGCAACCCGGTGGGCGGGGGCGAGCTCGACGGCGGCCGGCACTATGCCCTCTGGGACGACCCGTTCCCCAAGCCCGCCTACCTCTTCGCGCTGGTCGCGGGCGACCTCGCGATGCTCGAGGACCACTACACCACGCGCTCCGGCCGCGAGGTGACGCTCAGGATCTATTCCGAGCCCGAGAACATCGAGCAGTGCCACCACGCCATGGTCTCCTTGAAGAAATCCATGGCCTGGGACGAACAGCGCTACGGCCTCGAATACGACCTCGACCTCTTCATGATCGTCGCGGTCTCCGACTTCAACATGGGGGCAATGGAGAACAAGGGCCTCAACATCTTCAACACCTCGGCCACCCTGGCGCATCCCGAGACCGCGACCGATGCCGATTTCGTCCAGGTCGAGCGGATCATCGCGCACGAGTATTTCCACAACTGGACCGGCAACCGGGTGACCTGCCGCGACTGGTTCCAGC
>SLRI01000214.1 GCA_007131045.1 Rhodospirillales bacterium | reverse complement strand
CGGCCCATGACGGCCAGCATTTTCCCGATCCGTCCCCTTCCACCGGTGGCGGGTGGCCACCCGCCACCGGTGTTCCCTTTTCGCCCGAATGGGCAGGACATGCATAAGACAAGCATTTTCAAGTCGGCTGGAAACAGCCGGCTATTCGGAAAATGCGATTGAACGAGGGACTAGAGCGGTTGGAGTGAGCGCGAGCGAACCGAGAGCGCTCTAGACGGGCGACCGGGGCGCCGCCGAGAATTCGCCGAAAGACGAAAGGGAGCTGGCTCGCGTAACGCAATTTTAACGGACGGGATGGCATGATGCGCGGCATGGAAGCGCGTCGGCCGTCGACCGGACTGCTCTCGCGCCATAGCTCGGGGATTTCTATCGATGCGAGAAGCGTCGTCTTTGCACGCGCGAGACTGTGCGTCCGCCATCCTGCTCTCACCGTCCGTCCCGGCGGCGCTGGCGGATGACGATCACGAGCAGGCGGCACTCCTGGAGGCGCAGACCGCGCTCTTGGAGCGGCTCGGCAACGGCATGGCGATCGACACCTGCCTTGCCGCCTGTCTCGAGACCTTCGCGCGATTCGCGCACGGCTCGGCCGCCTTCGTCGTCCTGCGGCAGCGCGGCTGTCCGGCCAGCTGCCACAGCTCGACGCCGATGCTGCAGCCGCTGGCCGACGATCTCGTCACCGCCGTCGATACCGCCGATCGCCGGCCGCTCGACGCTGCGGCATTGGCCGCTGCGGCAAGGCGGCACGGCGTTCGGGTGCAGGCTGACCGGCGACTGACCACCGACGCGGCCGAAATCGAGGCGCGCTTCGTCGTCGTCGGCGAGACGCCTTCGATGGCGCCGGCGGCCGATCGTGCGGTCCAGGGGCTGGCTGCCGTGCTCCGCTTCGCCCTGCAGAGCGCCGCCAAGAGCACGGCGCTGGCTACCGCCAACGAGCGCTTCGCGGCGATCGCCCGAAGCATCCCGGGGGTCGTCTACCAGCGCGTCGTCAGGCCCGACGGTGATATCCGCTACACCTATATCAGCGAGGCCGCCGAGGAGCTCTTCGGGGTCAGCCCGGCCGAGATCATCGCCAACCCGCAAGCCCTCTTCGACTGTCACGGCCCGGAATACTACGCGACCTTCAAGGACCGTCTGGTCAACGCGTCGAAGGCGCTCGAGCTCTGGGACGTCGAGGCCACGATCATCACCCGCAACGGCGATCGCAAATACACCCACGCCATCGCCAAGCCGCATCGCGAGCCGGACGGCGCCGTGGTCTGGGACGGCGTCATTCTCGATGCCACCCGGATCAAGGAAGCCGAGCTCGCGGCCGCGGCGTCCGAGGCCCGCACCCGCGACGCGATCATCGAATCGATCCCGCAGGCCTTCGCCCTCTACGACGCGAACGATCGACTGGTCACCTGGAACACCCGTTTTCTGGCCATCTACCCGCAGCTCGCCGACCAGATCGTCGCCGGCAATTCCTATGTCGAAATCGTCCGGGCCGAGCTGCAGCGCGGCATCGACCCGCTGCCGGAGGGCGTCGAGCCCGAGTTCAGGCTCTATGAGCGGTTGGCGCAGCACCACCTCGCCAACTACACGGTCGAGCGGCGGCTGCCGGACGGCCGCTGGATCCTGGTCAACGAGCACCGCACCAGGGACGGCGGCACGGTCATCCTGCACACCGACATTTCCGAGCTGAAGGAGCGCGAGGCGGCACTCGCCCGCAGCAATCGCGAGCTCGAGACGTTCGCCTCGATCGCCTCGCACGACCTGCAGGAGCCGCTGCGCAAGATCGACGCCTTCGGCGACCGGCTCAAGCGGCGCTATCACGAGCAGCTCGGCGACGACGGCAAGATGTATGTCGAGCGGATGCAGAGTGCGGTGGCGCGCATGCGCTCGCTGATCGAGGACCTGCTCGACTACTCGCGGGTGACCACCAAGGCGAAGCCGTTCGACCGGGTGCGGCTCGACACGCTGCTCGAGGAGGTCAAGGGTGATCTGCAGGTCGCGATCGAGACCAGCGATGCGACGATCGAGGCCGTGCCGTTGCCGGAGATCGACGCCGATCGCACGCAGATGCGCCAGCTCTTGCAGAACATCATCGCCAATGCGCTGAAGTTCAAGAAACCGGACTGCCCGCCGGTGATCAAGATCGACTGCGCGCCGGCACCTCCCGGCCGCGCCGACGGCGAGGAGCGGGTCCAGATCGCGATCACCGACAACGGCATCGGCTTCGAGATGAAATACGCCGAGCGGATCTTCGGCATCTTTCAGCGCCTGCACAATCGCGCCGAATACGAAGGCACTGGGGTCGGGCTCGCCACCTGCCGCAAGATCGTCGAGCGGCACAAGGGCACGCTGACGGTGAGCAGCGAGCCCGATATCGGCACCACGTTCACGATCGAGATTCCGACCCGACAGCCCTCAACCGAAAGCGAGGCCGAGCGATGAGCAACTTTCCGATCTCCATTCTCGTTGCCGACGACGATCCGGACGATCGCATGATGATCGAGGAGGCGTTCGAGGAGAACCGGGTCGCCAACAGCGTCGAGTTCGTCGAGGATGGCGAGCAGCTGATGGCCTATCTGCGCCGCGAGGGCGACTACGCCCACCTCGCCGGCCGGCCCTATCCGGGGATCATCCTGCTCGACCTCAACATGCCGCGCAAGGACGGCCGCGAAGCGCTCAGGGAGCTCAAGGCCGATCCGGAGCTCTGCCGCATCCCGGTGGTCGTGCTGACCACCTCGCAGGCCGAGGAGGACATCGTCCGGACCTACGGCCTGGGTGTCAGCTCGTTCGTCACCAAGCCCGTCAGCTTCGAGGGCCTGGTCGAGGCGATCAAGGTGATCTGCCACTACTGGATCCAGATCGTGGCACTGCCGCCCGAATGTTCCTACCGTCAGTGATCGCTGGGTACCGTGCTCGCCACCGCAACTGATCGGCCGTTGACGGAAGAAGCCCGGCGCATTCTTCTGATCGACGACGACGAGGAAGACCATCTGCTGATTCGCGAGCTGGTGGCGACGGTTGCCGGTCCGGCGATGGAGGTCGTCTGGGCCAGGAACTACGGCGAAGGGGTTCGCCACCTGCTGGTCGAGCCGATCGCCGCCTGCCTCGTCGACTATCGCATCGGCGGTGATTGCGGCATCACCTTCATCGAGAGCATGGGCAAGATGGGTTGTCGCGTGCCGATGATCCTGTTGACCGGGGCCGGCGACGAGACCGTCGACCTGCGGGCGCAGCAGGCCGGCGCCGCCTACTATCTCGACAAGGGGGCGCTGTCGGGCGCGTCGCTCGAGCGGGTGCTGCGCTATTGCCAGGCGACAGTGGCCGACGCCGCGTCGATTCCGCCCATGGACGTCGCAGCGACCGGGGCGCCGGCGGCCGATTGTCCGGCCCTCGGCGATGAGCCCGGCACGGAGCCCGCATCGTCCAGGCCTGCCGCTAGGGACGAGGGTGTCGATGCCGCACCGCGCATCCTGCTGGTCGAGGACGACGAGGACGACTTCATCCTGGCGCGTGACCTGTTGCGCGAGATCTTCCGCGGCCGCCTGCAGCTCGACTGGCTGCGCGACTGGGACGAGGCGCTAGCGGCGATCGCCGAGGCCCGGCACGACGTCTACATCGTCGACTACCGCCTGGGCGCCGGCAACGGTGTGGATCTGGTCCGCGAGGCGACGAGCCTGGGCAGCCGGGCGCCGTTCATCCTGCTGACCGGCCAGGGCAATCGCTCGATCGATCTCGAGGCGATGCGGGTCGGTGCCACCGACTATCTGGTCAAGGACGAGATCACAGCACCGCTGCTCGACCGCTCGATTCGCTATGCGATCGAACGGCATCGTGCCGAGCGGCGGCTGGTCGAGCTCGCCCAGATGGACCAGCTGACCGGGGTGGCGAACCGCTATCTGTTTCGTGACTTTCTCGATCGGCAGATCGCCCGCGCCGAGCGCCACGGCGGTTCCGTGGCGCTCTTGCTGATCGACCTCGACCGCTTCAAGACGATCAACGACACCTATGGGCACGGCGCCGGCGACGCGGTGCTCAAGGCGGTCGCCGGACGCCTCGGGCGGGTGATCCGGCAGAGCGATCTGGTGGCCCGGCTCGGTGGTGACGAATTCACCGTGGTCATGGGCGACGTCACCGCGGAGCCGTTCTTGCAGGGAGCGATCGATCGCCTCCTCGACGTGCTGGCCGAACCCGTGGTCTCGGACGGCATCGTGATGGAGGTGGGTGCCAGCATAGGTGTCGCACTCTATCCCGGCGATGCGACGACGGTAGATGCGCTGATCGCCAGCGCCGATCTCGCGATGTACACGGCCAAGCGCCAGCCGGCGCCCGCCTACCATTTCTACACCGGGGCGATGCGCGACCAGGCGAACCGCCGCCTCGCGCTCGAGCACAGCCTGAAAGCCGCGCTCGAGGACAAGCAGCTCTTCGTGCTCTACCAGCCGCAAGCCGAGCTGCGATCGGGCAAGATCGTCGGCGTCGAGGCCCTGCTGCGCTGGCAGCATCCCGAATACGGCCTGATCTCGCCCTCCGAGTTCGTGCCGATCGCCGAGGAGAACGGCGCCATCCTGCGGATCGGCGCCTGGGTGCTGGACGAGGTCTGCCGGCAGCTGGCCGTCTGGAACGCCGCCGGCATCGACCAGCTGCACGTCGCCATCAACTTCGCGGCCCGCCAGTTCCTCGACGACAGCCTGCCCGAGGTGGTGTCGGCAACCTTGCGCCGCCACGCGGTCCAAACCCACCAGATCGAGATCGAGATCACCGAGAGCGACATCCTGCAGCAGCCCGAAGAGGTCGGCCGCATGCTGGTCCGCTTCGGCGAGATGGGCTTGCGCGTCTCGCTCGACGATTTCGGCACCGGCTTCTCGTCCCTGACCCATCTCCGCTCGTTTCCGGGCGCCCTGATCAAGATCGACCGCTCGTTCATCGCCAACATCCCGCAATCGACCAGCGATGCGGCGATCGTCCGCTCGCTGATCGGCATGGCGCACGATCTCGGCCTGCGGGTCGTCGCGGAAGGCGTCGAACGGCCCGAGCAGCTACGCTTTCTGCGGGCGATGGACTGCGACATGATGCAGGGCTTTCTCTTGAGCCGACCGCAGCCGGCCGCCGCCATCCCGGCCCTGCTGCGCGGCCGCAAAGGGGTTCGCCTCCTCGATCGACTCCCCCGCTCGGCTTGAGGACCGCCGCTCGATGGTTCTAGTTTCGGCAGGAAACTGTTTCGACGCCAAAACATGGGGCCACACGAATTGCCGTTTCAGGCTCGGTTGGGCGTTGTCGACATGCTGCTCGCCCGGGCATGTATCGTCGAACGACCCAGCGGCAAAACAAGGGCGGCAGCGTTGTGTGCTACCTATGGCCGAGAATGCGCGGCATCCGGAGAAGGGCCATGTCGAGGCCGGGTGGTGCACCGTTTCGGCCGTGCCGACAAGCTCGACCGGGCGGCGCTGGAGTGGCTGGTGGCCAACATTCGGCGGGTTTTGGGCGAAGCGGAGGGCGCGCCGGTGGTCGAGCGCCCGGGCGCTGGCGAGATCTAGATCGAGGCGGCTTTCCACGTGGGGTGCGTCGCCTCAGCCCCGCATGGTGTCCGGCGGTGGCGACAATTACTTGCCGGCGCACTTCGCGAGTCTCTCGAGATTGGCCTGCGAATCGAGTCCCGCGTCACCGACGAACAGCATTCGGCCGAGCCGGGGTGGGCACGTATGTCGCTGAGATCGTCCTTGATCTTGCGCACCGTGGCGACGTCGGGCGTGTTGACCGGGACAATCCGGGAGCACACCGGGATACCGTCGCGGGTGACGGTAAGCGCGATGACGGCCTGCGGATCGTTGTCTCGCCCATCATTGGAATGCCCGCTCTGGCGCAAGGCTCGAACGTCAGCCCGTGCCACTGGTGGCTGGCGACATCCGTCTGTCGGTCTCGAACCAGGCCGTGGTGGCGTCATAGAACACCAGATCGACATCGAGCTCGAGCAGATCGACGTTGTTCCAGAAGACCGCCTGTTCGATCGAATTGCCGTAATCGGCGACAAGATCGAGAGAGGTGGCTCGGCAAATCTGCACAGTACGCTGAGAGCCCGTTTGAAAAGTTCTGCCTGAGTGTCAACGGCTTGCGAGACGCCTGACGAGGAGCTGGACGGTTGCGACGAGGAGCATGGCGGTGGCTGTTTCGATCAGTCGCTCGAAAT